>CAIVZW010000328.1 GCA_903910495.1 uncultured beta proteobacterium | reverse complement strand
CGACATGCCGCCGATGCTGGCCTTGCACAGCTTGGCGGCGACGAACAGGGTGCCGCCGACGGGTGGCGTGTACAGCGCAATGGAGAGATTCATGACCATGATCACGCCCATCAGGATCAGGTCAATGCCAAGCGCCTGCGCCATCGGCAGGAACAGCGGCGCGGTGAGGAGCATCGCCGGTAGCGGTTCGATGAAGATGCCGAGCAGGAGCAGAACGATGTTGAGCATCAGCAGGAACTGCCAGGGCTGGCTGGCCACCGACTGGATCCATTCGGCCATTTGGATAGCGACCATTTCGGCAGTCAGCAGCCAGGACAGCACGCCGGTGGCGCCGATCACCAGCAGCACCGAGGCACTGGTCTGGAACGCCCTGAGGGCGATGGCCGGAAGATCGCACAGATTCAGATCCTTGTACAGTAACAGCGATACCACCAGGCCGTAGACCACGGCCACGGCCGCCGCTTCGGTCGGGGTGAAGACGCCGGTCCAGATGCCGCCGACGATGATCACCGGCATCAGCAGTGCCGGGCCGGCCTCCTTGGTGACGGCCCAGATCTCTTTTGCCGAGGCTCTCTCCGAGCCGTTGTCGCAACCGGTCTTCTTGCCGTAGCGGATGCAAACGACGGCCAGGGCGGCGGCGCAGATCAGGCCGGGGATGATGCCAGACATCGACAGAATGCGCATCGAGGCGCCGGAGATGAAGGCAAAGACCAGGAAGGGAATCGACAGCGGCATGAGCAGGGCCAGTGTGCCGGCGACAGAAAGCAGCGCCGCCGTGAAGTCGGGGTGATAGCCTTTTTCCTTCATGGTTGGTGCGACCAGTGAGCCAATGGCGGCGGTGTCGGCAATGGCCGAACCGGAGACGCCGCCGAACATCAGGCAGGAGACGATGGTGACCACTCCCATGCCGCCGGGCAACCAGCCAAACAGCACATTGGCAAAGTTGACGATGCGCTTGCCGACGCCGCCGCGCGACAGGAGTTCGCCGGCGAAAATGAACAGCGGTACGGCGATCAGGATGAAGGGCTCAACCCCGGCGATCAGATTCAGAAACAGGGAATCGAACTGATAGGGCAGGTTCTTGAACTCGATTATGCCTACCGTCGTGGCCACCAGACCGTAGTACAGCGGAATGCCGGCCAGCGCGAGAATGAAGAAAGCGCCGAAAATCTGGATGGTAAGCATTAATCGTCCACTCCATAACGCTCTTCGCGCGATTTGCCGCAAAGAATCTGATACAAGTCATAACCCACGAAGATCATCGCGGCACCACTGCCGATGGCGAGCGGCATATACTGATATGCCATGGGCAAATTAAGAACGACAAGATAATTACCCCAGTTGTTCTTGATGATGGCGAGGCCGTTCCAGAAGAGGATGCCCAGAACACCGAAGGCAAAGAGCTGCACAGAAAAATCAGCGGCCAGGCGTGCTCTGCCGTCGGTTTTGTCGATGAACTCGGTGATGACCATTTGCCCCGAACGGCGGGTAATGGAAGCACCGCCGAGGAAAGTCACCCAGACCATCAGGAGTTCGCAGGTTTCTGTGGTTTGGGCCAGATCGAAGCCGGCGGCATGAGTACACACGTTGAAGAAGACGAGCCCGATCATGACAGCGGCGGACAAAACCAATCCCCAATCAATCAATCGTCCCAGCAAATGAATAGGCCATGCCTGCACCGGGCCGCACGGCAACAACTCGAACGGTCTTTCGGCAACAACAGGTTCTGAAATAGCCAAGACTTTTCCTTTCAAGGATAACTTATTGCTTTGCACAAGACGTCATTTCTATTTTTCTAAACCGAAACAGTATTGCCCTGGCATCCTCAGCATTGGCAATGAAAAGCAGACAAGCTCCAATTACTCACGTGTAATTCGTTGGAGTAATAGTTTGTTCCCCTTGCAGACAATTCTTACTAGCGACAACAGCAAAATATCACTTTATTATTATTGGCAAGAGACATCCCCCATGATGGAGGATGCCTTTGTATTTCTGTTACTTGACGGTCTTGCGGATTGCCGCGGTTTCTGCCAGAACCGTGTCCACATCAGCAGCGCCGAATTTTTCGCGGGCTTTGACATAAACGGATTCAACCGACTTGCGGAAAGCGGCTATGTCCGGGGTCCGATTGACCTTTGCCCCCTTGGCTGTCATATCAGCCAACATTTTTTCGTCGGTTTCCTTGACAAAGTTACGGCTGAATGCCGTGGTGTCCTTCATTGCACGCATTACTGCATCTTGGTCGGCTGGCGAAAATTTTTGCCAGGTTTTTTCTGATACAGCCAGCGAAAGTGGACTGTAGAGGTGGTTGGTAATGGTGATATTGGGGGCAACCTCATAGAATTTGTTCGAGTAAATGGTATCAATCGGATTGTCCTGGCCAGCGACAACACCTTGCTGGATGGACATATAGACTTCGGTAATCGGTATGATTTGACCACCGAAACCCATCGCTTCCATTGTCCATAACATCATCTCGGTAGGAGCGACGCGCATTTTCTTGCCCTTGGCGTCCGCAGGCCCGTTAATCGGTGTTTTTGTCGTCACATTACGGAATCCGGCTTCCAGAGCGCCCAGGACGCGGAAACCTTTGGCCGGTGCTTTTTCTTCCAGAGCCTTCACCCATTTTGATTCGTCGTACCACTTCCAGCCTTGTTCAAGGGTATCAAAAAGGTAGGGCATCATGGCTACATTGTAGGTCGGCAAGTAGGCCGCCCACGTCCCAACACCACTGGTGATAAATTCGAGCCCGCCTGCGGCTGTTTGCTCCAGAGCTTTGGCATCATTTCCCAATTGGCCACAACAGAAAACTTTTATCTGGTATCTGCCCTGGGTGTACTCTTCCACTTTCTTTGCAAACAGGAGACTGGAGGCATGACGGCCCCCCGTCGTCTGGTCGGTATGGGCTAATTTCATGATGGTTTGTGCATACGATGTGGTAGCGAATGCGGTTCCTGCGAGTACTAAAGCGATACGGACAAATTGCTTGGTCGTTTTCATATGATCTCCATTGGATTATCAACAGGTTTAGAACAATCTTTCACGCTGGGCTCTACTGGGGGGTGACTTTAATGTTCTATCGTATGAAACGATATACAGAGCAATTTAACGTTTCATACGGAAATGAAACGTTAAAT
>CAIVZW010000327.1 GCA_903910495.1 uncultured beta proteobacterium | reverse complement strand
CGAGGCCACCCGGGAGCGGGCGGCTCGGGCTGCTGCACAGGACAGTGCATTGATGCGGGCGCTCGGGCTGGCACACCATTGGCAGAGGCTCCTGGACGAAGAACGGGCGGCGTCGGTGGCCGACATCGCCAAGGCCGAGAGCATGGACGTGACGCAGGTGCGCCGGGTCATGCGGCTGACCCTGTTGGCCCCCGAGGTCATCGAACGGTTGGTGGGTGCGCCCAACATTGTGCTGGAGCAGGTGATGCGCCGCCCCTGGCCCAACGGCTGGAGTGGCCAGATGCGGGTGCTCGCGCCGCCCACCTAACCGCGCCGAGCCCAGCGCCAGCAACCGCCTCCGGGCGGTTTTTTTGTGTCTGTGTTGTTCTCGGTCGCTTCCGCCCAGGAGTTGCCAACCACAACCTACTGCCTCCAAACCCCCGCCAATACAGGAAGTGGCCTCGCGCACGCTCGCGAGACCACCAGAGAGAACGGAGAACAGAGAGGCGTGCGCCGGGGTGAAAATGCCGGGTTCGGAGGGATGGCGCTCGCGAGCCCATGCCCGGAATCCGCGCCAGTACTGGGGGGTATAGGCGAAAAAAAACCAACCGATAACGGTTGGTTTTTAGAATACTGGTGGCCAGTCGCGGAATCGAACCACGGACACGCGGATTTTCAATCCGCTGCTCTACCAACTGAGCTAACTGGCCAGGAAAGGCGGCATTATAGCGAGTCGCCCCTGCTTCGTCAAAAGCAAACCGACGCTTTTCTCCTCACATATTCTTCAGGCAAACCCTGTTTGAATATGCTCCGGGATGGCAGGCATCGGCAGAGGTACACGATGGGCCGGGAAGACAACCCGTGCAATCGAGCCGGTTGCACGTTCGCCCTGGCTATTCGCGGTGTGCTGGCGAAGACTTGCGGCGGCCCGATGCAACCCGGCAATTTCGCGCACGATGGCGAGCCCCAGTCCGCTGCCTTCGACACCGGTGCCCTCAACCCGATAAAAGCGGTCGAACACCTTGTGCGCATCATCATCGGAAATGCCGATGCCGCTGTCTTCAATTTCAAGCAATGCAAAATCGCCCTGTGCCACGACACGGGCGGTAACCCGTCCCTCATCGGGGGTGTAGCGCAAGGCGTTATCGAGCAGATTATTGATCATCTCGCGCAGCAGGAAGACATTGCCCAGAATATGTACCGGTCCCGCTGGCTCGTAACCGAGGTCAATCCGCCGATCAAGTGCACGCACAACCCAGGTTTCTACAATCTCGTGCAGCAACTGATCGAGATCAACAGGAACCAGCGCCTGTTCAGACTGTTCGCTTGCTTCGGCGCGCGCCAGCGCCAGCAGTTGATTAACCAGATGCGATGCACGATCAACACTGCTCGAAATATTCTGCAATGCATAGCGCAGCTGTTTCGGGTCATCCTCCCGCATGGCCAGTTGCGCCTGCATTTTCAGGCCGGTGAGTGGCGTACGCATCTGATGCGCGGCATCGGAAATGAAGCGACGCTGCACATCCATGTTGTGTTGCATACGCGCCAGCATGGAATTGAAGGCATCGGTCAGCGGTTGCAGTTCTTCCGGAACCCGTCCCGACGAAATGGGCGACAGATCGGCCTCGCGGCGCGTTTCGATGCGCTCGCGAAGGCGGGTCAATGGCCGCAAACCCTGCGACAAACCGAACCAGACGAGAACAACGGCGAGCGGAATGATCACGAACTGGGGAAGAATCACGCTGGCAATGATCTTATTGGAAAGCTGCGAGCGCTTCTCCAGCGTTTCTCCGACCTCAACCAGAACCCGGCGATCATGAGGCGCACCGGGTTCGGCGATGTACATGAAGGCGATTCGCAGGTCCTGCCCCTTGAAGTCGTCATCACGAAAATAGACTTCTCCGGTTTCTGTCTTTTCCGGAACTTCGGATGCTTTCAGTACAGGCAATTCCGGGTCACCGACGATCAGCTTTCCGCCGCGACCCAGCACATGGAAATAAACACTGTCGATCTCATCCGATCGCAGGAAAGCGCGCGCTGACCCGGGCATGGATATCTGTGGATTACCCTCGACAAACTTGATCTGGCGTGAAATGGCCGTGACCTGTTCGCGCAAGGTCTGGTCGTAAGGAAAGTTGGCCACACTGGTGGCAAAGTAGTGCGTAACGGCGATACTGATCGGCCACACAAACAGAAGCGGCGCCAGCATCCAGTCCAGGATCTCGCCGAACAGCGAGCGCTGGGAATCAGAATTTGGATTCTTGCGCCGATTTTTCAAAGCAGTAGCCCAGGCCACGTACGGTCGTGATCGTTACCCCGCTTGATTCCAGCTTTTTGCGCAAGCGATGCACGTAGACCTCAATCGCGTTGTGGCTCACTTCCTCGCCCCAGCCGCAAAGGTGTTCGACCAGTTGATTCTTGCTGACCAGCCGGCCCGACCGCGACATGAGTATTTCAAGCAAACCCAGTTCGCGTGCCGACAAATCAAGCATCTCACCATCCAATAGCGCACAGCGATCAGTCTGGTCAAAGGACAGTGCGCCGCACTGAATCACTGGGGTAGTGCCCGTCGAGCGCCGCGTGAGCGCACGCACCCGCGCCTCCAGTTCGGGAAGCTCGAAGGGCTTGGCCATATAGTCATCGGCACCCAGGTCAAGCCCCTTGACACGATCCGTTGTGCCGTCAAGTGCCGTGAGAATCAGTACCGGCACTTTCGATTTGCGCGTACGCAAGCGGCGCAGCACGTCGAGGCCGGACATCTTTGGCAGGCCAAGGTCAAGAATAACAAGATCGTAGGTGCCGGTTAGCAGCGCGTTGTCGGCGTCGGTTCCATTGGCCACCCAATCGACGGCATAGCCAGTCTGACGCAATGAACGACCCAATCCGTCGGCAATAATCCGGTCATCTTCGGCTAGCAGGATTCTCATGGCATCCCCTCAATATAACCGATGATCGTAAGCTTTTTGTAAGCCACCGATCCTACGATACACCCGCTGTTCCTCTTTATGGTCCTGGGAGTTCTGGCTTCGGCTAAAACTCGGGGAGTGTCTGATACTGCACCGGATGCTCCCCGCCATTTTTCTCCCCGATCTGTCTCGCCTGCCGTACGTCCAGGCACAAAAATCATTGTGCCACCATTTTGCCGGCATAACATCCGGGCTGATTGCTCCTGAAAAGAAAAACCCCGCAAGGCAAAGCCATGCGGGGTTCTTTGTGAGCGGATTGAACGCAAATGCGCTCAACCAGGCATTATCTGCCGGTTGTTACATATCCATGCCGCCCATGCCACCCATACCACCCATGCCACCCATGCCGCCACCACCCATGCCACCGGCCGGTTTGTCTTCAACCAGTTCGGCAACCATGCAGTCGGTGGTCAGCATCAGGCCGGCAATCGACGCCGCATTTTGCAATGCGGTACGCGTCACCTTGGTCGGATCGAGAACGCCCATTTGGACCATGTCGCCATACTCGCCGGTCGCCGCGTTGTAGCCATAATTGCCCTTGCCGTTGACCACGGCATTGACCACGACGGAAGGCTCTTCGCCCGCGTTGGCGACGATTTCGCGCAGCGGCTGTTCCATGGCGCGCAGCACGATCTTGATGCCGGCGTCCTGGTCAGCGTTGTCGCCCTTGAGCGAATTGAGTGCCAGGCGGGCACGCAGCAGCGCAACACCGCCGCCGGGGACGATGCCTTCTTCAACGGCCGCACGGGTGGCGTGCAGCGCGTCTTCGACACGGGCCTTCTTCTCTTTCATTTCAATTTCAGTCGCCGCACCAACCTTGATCAGCGCAACGCCACCGGCCAGCTTGGCCACGCGTTCCTGCAGTTTCTCGCTGTCGTAGTCGCTGGTGGAAGTTTCGATCTGCGCGCGAATCATCTTGACACGCCCTTCAATGGCAGCGGCATCGCCGGCACCGTCGATGATCGTGGTGTTTTCCTTGCCGATCTCGATCCGCTTGGCCTGGCCGAGTTCGGCCAGGGTGGCCTTCTCGAGAGTCAGGCCGACTTCTTCGGCGATGACCTGGCCGCCAGTGAGGACGGCGATATCTTCGAGCATCGCCTTGCGCCGGTCACCAAAGCCCGGAGCCTTGACGGCGCAGGTCTTGAGGATGCCGCGAATGTTGTTGACCACGAGGGTGGCCAGCGCTTCGCCATCGACATCTTCAGCGACGATCAGCAGCGGACGGCCAGCCTTGGCGACTTGCTCGAGAATGGGCAGGAGGTCACGGATGTTGGAGACCTTCTTGTCGAAAATCAGGATGTAGGGGTTGTCCAGAATCGCGCTTTGCTTGTCCGGATTGTTGATGAAGTAGGGGCTGAGGTAACCTCGGTCGAACTGCATGCCTTCGACGACTTCGAGTTCGTTGTTCAGCGACTTGCCATCTTCAACGGTGATAACGCCTTCCTTGCCGACCTTTTCCATCGCCTCGGCGATGATGTCGCCGATCGAACTGTCGGCGTTGGCCGAAATGGAACCGACCTGGGCGATTTCCTTGTTGGTCGAGCAGGGCTTGGAGAGCT
>CAIVZW010000326.1 GCA_903910495.1 uncultured beta proteobacterium | reverse complement strand
TTCTTTGACGCCACGATCAGGCAGCCAGTGCACAAAATCCGTCTCGAACAGATCAACGCCACTATCGGCAAGCTCCAGTTACCCGATCTCAAGGGCCAGAGCCAGATCAATCTGGTCGGGGTTATCAAGGGCGTTCGCCACGACGGCAAAATATCGATTTCCGGTACTGCCGAACTGGCCACGAGGGAGTCGGGCATAAGTACCCGCCTACGGGGCGTTGACCTGGTCGCACTCCAGCCCTACCTGATCAAGGCCACCGAAAGCGGCGTGAAAAAAGGAACGCTCGGCTTCGAACTCAAATCCACTGTCCAGAAGGGCAAGCTTCACGCCCCCGGCTCACTGACGATCAGCGATCTTGAACTGGCCTCGGCTTCCGGCACGATCATGGGCATGCCGCGTGGCGCGGCCATCTCGATGCTGAAGAACCGCAACGGTAAGATTTCGGTCAAGTTTGTTCTCGAAGGCGATCTCAACGATCCTCGCTTTTCACTCAACGAGAATCTGACCACGCGCATCGGATCGTCAGTGGCCAACTCGCTTGGCGTCAGCATCGAGGGGCTGGCCAAGGGCGTCGGGAGTGTCGGAAGCGGTGCGGCAAAGGGCATTGGCGATTCATTGGGCAAGCTGATCAAAAAATGAAGTTTGGGTTTATCATTCCACGGCAGTTCTTTCCCGCAGCGTTGACTTGAGGAGCAAACATGACATTCCGATTCGCCATCCGCAGCATCTTCTCCCTGTTCATTCTTGTTCTCGCCGCCGTCGGCATGGCCACAAGCGCCCTGTCGGCCGACATGCCCAAGCGCAAGGCCGGCCTGTGGGAAATCAACATGCGCATGGAAGGCGCGCCGGGCATGGGCCCGATGCAGCAGTGCATTGACCAGAACACCGACAATCTGATGCAGCAGAAGGCCAAGGATTACAAACAAAACTGCAGCGTCATGGACGTCAAGCCCTCGGGCAACAAGCTCACCATTCACTCGGTATGCAAGATGGAAGGCTCGACAGCGACCACCGACGGCGTCTTCGAAGGCTCGTTCGACTCCAGCTACAAGGGCACGATGAAAACCCGCTTCAGCCCGCCCATGCATGGCATGAGCGAATCGAACATGACGCAGGAAGCGCGTTGGCTCGGCCCGTGCAAACCCGGCCAGAAGCCCGGCGATGTGATCATGCCGAACATGGGCGGGATGAACATCAACGACATGATGAAAGACCCGAAAATGCAGGAAATGATGCGTCAGCAGCAAAAACGCTGAGCTTCAGGAGGCATTCTTGAAGATCTGCATTGCCGGCGCCGGCGCCATCGGCGGTTTTCTCGGCGCCCGGCTGGCCGCATCGGGACAGGCGCAGGTTTGTGCGCTGGCTCGTGGACAAACGCTTGCCGCCTTGCGCAAGCACGGCTGGCGCCTGCAGATGGATAAAGGGAACAGCGTAGCCCCGGTCACGGCCAGCGACGATGCCGGAGAACTCGGCGTGCAGGACCTGCTGATCGTCGCCGTCAAAGGGCCGGCGCTGCCCGCGCTGGCATCTGATTTGCGCCCGCTGATCGGCCCGCAGACGGTTATCCTGCCGACGATGAACGGCGTACCCTGGTGGTTCTGTCTGGCCGATGGGCCATTCACCCCCTTCGCGCTGCACAGCGTCGACCCGGATGGCCGTATCGCGCAAAGCCTTCCGGTCAGCCAGACCCTCGGCTGCGTGGTGCACGTTGGCGCCAGTTGCCCGGAACCCGGCTTAGTCAGGCATGCGATGGGGAAGGAATTGATCATCGGCGAAGCGCTTGGCGGTATTTCGGCACGTACGGAACAGATTGCCCGCTTGCTCACGCAGGCCGGGTTTGAAATCAAGCTGTCGGCAAACGTCCGCTACGACATCTGGTTCAAGCTATGGGGCAACCTGACCATGAACCCGGTTTCGGCCATCACCGGCGCCACCATCGACCGCCTGCTCGGCGACCCGCTGGTCAGCGATTTCTGCTCGGCCGCCATGCGCGAGGCTGCAGCGGTCGGCGAACGGATCGGCTGCCACGTCACGCAACAACCGGAAGACCGGCACGCCATCACCTTCAAGCTGGGTGCTTTCAAGACCTCCATGCTGCAGGACGTCGAGGCCGGCCGGGCCATCGAACTCGACAGCATCGTCGGCGCGGCACAGGAAATCGGGCAGCATTTCGGGATGGACACGCCTTACATCAACGCCATTCTCGGGCTGACCCGCCTGTTTGCCCGCACGCACGGACTCTATCCCGAGGTTCCGAAGACCGCCTGAATATTCGTCATTCCCGCGCAGGCGATAGGATTGAGAGCGCATTCCGACTGCCCTCACCGCGCTGCCGCGCACCCTCTCCCGCGGGAGAGGGCTGGGGTGAGGGCCGTTGTTCAGGATTCATTAATCCTGCTATTTCATGCTGACTACCTACAAAACTTACATCTTCGCGGGAATGACGAACCTCGTATTGCCTACTCCATAAACTGTATTTTTTCCCGCAATCTCACCGTCGCCCCGGCCGGATCGTCCTGCCCGCAGATTGCCGAAACCACGGCAATTCCCTTGGCCCCGGCAGCAAACAAAGGCGCACAGTTATCCGCGCTTATGCCACCGATGGCCACCACCGGCAGGTTCGTTGCCGCCACCAGTTCGGCAAACAGCGGCACGCCTGTCGCCGCGGCCGCATCGAACTTGGTGCCGGTCGGATAGACCGGCCCGATACCCAGATAATCGACGCCCTCGGGCACCGCGGCAAGCTCGGCGGCATCCGAGATCGACAGGCCGAGAATCTTGTCCGGCCCGATCAGGCGGCGCGTCTCGGTCACCGGCAGATCGTCCTGCCCGACGTGCACGCCGTCGGCATCGACGGCCAGCGCCACATCCACCTGGTCGTTGATGATCAGCGGCACGCCGAACGGCGCCAGCACGGCCTTGAGTTGGCGTGCCGTGGCCAGCCACTGGCGTTTCTTCCACAGCGGCGCGCGCAACTGCACGGCCGTCACGCCATTTTCAGCCGCCAACCGCGCCGTGCGCAGCATTCCGTCCGCGCCATCGCACAGGTCGGGATCGAGCACCAGGTAGAGCGAAAGATCAATCGCATTGCGCGTCATGCGTCCTGCCCGCGCAGCTTTTCCGGACTGATCAGATACAGCGCATCAATAAAATCGGCCTTGAACGAACCCGGCCCGCGACTGCTGCCCGCAGCCCGCTCGCCGCACAGCCCGGCTACGGCACACGCCGCCGCCACGGCATTGAGGCGGTTCGGCGCCTGCGCCGTGAACGCCGCGACCAGCGCCGACAGCGCACAGCCGGTACCGACCACGCGCGTCATCACTGGATGCCCCCACGGCGTCGCCCATGTCGTTGCACCATCGGTAATGAAATCGGTTTCGCCGGTCACCGCCACGATGGCGCCGGTCGAGCGCGCAAGCTGCTCGGCCGCAGACACGGCTACATCCGAACCCGCCGTCGTATCGACGCCGCGACCGCTGCCGGCAAACCCGGCCAGCGCCAGAATCTCCGAGGCATTGCCGCGAATCGCCGCCGGCCTGGCCGCAATGAATTCCCGGCACGCCTGCGTCCGGTAATCGAGCACGCCCACCGCCACCGGATCGAGTGTCCACGGCACGCCGGCCTGATTGGCCGAAGCGACCGCCAGTTTCATCGCCGCCAGCCGCGCCGGATAGAGCGTACCGACATTGATCAGCAGCGCACCGGAAATCGCCGCAAAAGCTGCCGCCTCCTCCTCCGCGACAATCATCGCCGGCGATGCGCCGACCGCCAGCAGCACGTTGGCGGTAATTTCCTGAACGACCTCGTTGGTCAGCAGATGGACCAGAGGATTGGTGGCACGCAGTCGTGCCAGTTCGTCGGCCACAATATCAATCGGGAGTGTGCTGACCATGATGCAGAAGTGTCCTGAAAATCAAAATGGCGAAGTATACGCCAGGCGGCGAGTCGTACCGATTATCAGTCGCCAGATTTGGCAGAGGAAATTTCGGGGGAAGCTCATTGGGGGAATGCTGAAGTATTCGCCCCCCAGGAGGACTTGAGCCCAAGGCCCCGT
>CAIVZW010000325.1 GCA_903910495.1 uncultured beta proteobacterium | reverse complement strand
GTCCATGCCCACGGCGGAGGCCATCACCCCGCTGCCCGTATAGGGGATACCCATCAGTTCAAGTGCGCCCTGAATCGTTCCATCCTCGCCATAGCGGCCATGCAGTGCGATGAAGGCTCGATCGAAGGCCGCCAGTTCATCGAGCTTGCGCAGGGCCGGATCAAAGGGATGGGCATCGACACCCTGCCGCTGCAGAGCCGCCAGGACGCGCGTCCCGCTGTTCAGCGACACATCGCGTTCGGCGGATTTGCCGCCGAGGAGAACCGCCACTTTTCCGAAATCATTCATTGTCATAACCCTATAACCGCTCTCAACGCAGAGAGCGCAGAAGCGCAGAGAACGCCGAGATTTATGAATGGTTTTCTCAGCGCCCTCTGCGCCTCAGCGTACTCTGCGTCGAAAGAGGTTCTGCTCATTTCAAACCTGCACCAGTTTGCCGGGAACGCCGCCGATCGAGCCGGCCCCCATCGTGATCACCACGTCGCCGTCACACGCCGTATCCAGAATGGCTTGCGCCATGTCAGCAATGTTCTCGACAAAAACCGGTTCTATCCTGCCTGCCACACGCAACGCACGCGCCAGTGCTCGGCCATCGGCAGCAACAATCGGCGATTCACCGGCGGCATACACTTCGGCCAGTACCAGCGCATCGACACCGTTCAGCACGCTGACAAAATCTTCGAAACAGTCGCGCGTACGGGTATAACGGTGCGGTTGAAAGGCCAGCATCAGACGTCGCCCGGGGAAGGCCCCGCGCGCAGCGGCAATGGTCGCCTTCATTTCAGCCGGATGATGGCCGTAGTCATCGACCAGCGTAAAATGCCCGCCACCGGCAATCGGCACCTCGCCGCAGCGCTGGAAGCGCCGTCCAACGCCCTTGAATTCGGCCAGGGCCTTGATGATGGAGGCGTCGGAGACACCCACTTCGCTGGCCACGGCAATGGCTGCCAGCGCGTTCAGCACGTTGTGCATGCCCGGCAGGTTGAGCGTCACCGGGAAGCGGCTGATGCTGCCATTGACCCGCACACACTCGAAACGCATCAGTCCATCCGCCGCCACGACGTTCTCGGCGCGAACATTGGCCGCAGCGTCGAAACCATAGCTCACGATCTGCTTGGAAATCTGCGGCATGATTTCGCGCACATTGGCATCGTCGGCGCATAACACAGCGACGCCGTAAAACGGCAGCCGCTGCAGAAAATCGACAAATGCCTGCTTGAGGCGACCGAAGTCATGGCCATAGGTTTCCATGTGATCAGCGTCGATGTTGGTCACAATCGAAATGACCGGCGACAGGAACAGGAAGGAGGCATCCGATTCGTCGGCCTCGGCCACGATAAAATCGCCCGAGCCAAGACGGGCATTGGCACCGGCGGCGTTAAGCCGGCCCCCGATGACAAAGGTCGGATCCATGCCGCCTTCGGCCAGAATCGAGGCCACCAGGCTGGTGGTCGTCGTCTTGCCGTGGGTACCGGCGATGGCGATTCCCTGCTTGAGCCGCATCAGTTCTGCCAGCATCTGCGCCCGCGGAACAATCGGCACCTTGCGCGCACGTGCCGCAACGACTTCCGGGTTATCGGCCTTGACCGCCGTTGACACCACCACCGCATCGGCAGCGCCCACATTCTCGCCGGCATGCCCGGTCGTGATTTTTATTCCCAGCCCGGCCAGTCGCTTCGTCGTCGCATTGTCGGCCAGGTCGGAGCCGCTGACGCCGAATCCCAGATTGGACAGCACCTCGGCAATCCCGCTCATTCCCGAACCGCCGATACCGACGAAATGGATGTTCTTGACTTTATGTTTCATTTCACAAGTTCCTCGCATACCCGGGCAAGCTCGGCAGCCGCATCCGGCTTGGCCAATGCCCGCGCCCTCTCGGCCATCTGCAGCAACTGGCCGCGGGTGTAGTTGCGCATCAGGCTGATCGATTCGGGGGTCATCTCGTTTTGCGGCAGCAGAATCGCCCCGCCGGCAGAGGATAAGAATTTTGCGTTGGCGCTCTGATGATCATCAACCGCATGCGGGAAAGGCACTAGAATGCTCGCCACACCGGCCGCCGCCAGTTCGGACACGGTCAAGGCCCCCGCCCGGCACAAGACCAGATCGGCCCATTCGTAAGCCCCGGCCATATCGTCGATAAAGGCCAAGCAGTTCGCCTGCACACCTGCAGCGGCATAATTTGTTTCAAGTTGTTCAAGGTGCTTCTCGCCCGCCTGATGCACCACCAGAGGACGTTCATCCTCGGCGAGAAGACCCAGACCTTTCGGCACCATCTCGTTTATCGCCGCCGCTCCCAGGCTCCCGCCAAGAATCAGCAGGCGCAATGGCGGCTGACGGTCGGCGAAACGCTCGGCCGGTACCGGCATCTGGGCAATTTCAGGACGCACCGGATTGCCCACCCATTCACTTTTCGACAGGGCATTCGGAAAGCCACAAACGACCCGGTTAGCAAGCTTGGCCAGCACCCGGTTGGCCAGACCGGCAATCGAATTCTGTTCGTGAATGACCAGCGGACAGCCCAGCAGGACAGCCATCATTCCGCCCGGGAAACTGATATAGCCGCCCATCCCGAGGACAACATCCGGTTTGATCCTACGAATCTCGCGCAAGGCTTGCCAGAAGCCGGCGAGCAAAGAAAGGGGAAGTAGCAGTTTGCGCAGCAGTCCCTTACCGCGCAGGGCGCCAAATCGTACCCAGGCCATTTCATAGCCGCGCGCCGGAACAAGCCTGGCTTCCATGCCGCCTGGATGTCCCATCCAGACCACTTTCCAGCCCCGGCTTTTCAGCAGATCGGCCACGGCCAGACCTGGGAATACGTGACCGCCAGTACCACCGGCCATGACCAGGAGAGTTTTGCTCATAATTTTCCACCTCTCATGAGCTGCCGATTTTGGCTACGGCCGCGCTGCGCGCTTAACACCGGCTGCGCCGGGTTAGCCTTCGCCGAAACCGCCAATCGATGGATAACCGATATCGACATTAAAGTTTGCCTCCGCGCATCAATTGGCGGTTTTCCCAATCCACTCTGAGCAGGATGGCCAGGGCAACGCAGTTGGCGAGGATTCCCGAGCCACCAAAGCTCATCAGCGGCAGGGTCAGGCCCTTGGTCGGCAGCAAACCCATATTGACGCCCATGTTGATGAAGCCCTGAATACCGATCCAGATGCCGATGCCCTGAGCTACCAGCGCCGGATAAAGACGCTCCAGGGCAACGGCCTGCCGACCGATGACGAAAGCCCGCTGAATCAGCAGGCCAAACAGGATGATGACCACGACGACACCGGTAAAGCCCAGTTCCTCGGCAATCACGGCGAGCAGGAAATCGGTATGCGCTTCGGGCAGGTAGAACAGCTTTTCGACACTGGCACCCAGCCCGACGCCGAGTAATTCACCGCGACCGAAAGCGATCAGTGCATGCGAGAGCTGATAGCCGCGGCCGAAGGCGTCGGACCACGGGTCCATGAATCCGAAGATGCGGTCTCGCCGATAGGGAGAAACAATGATCAGCACGGCAAAGGCGACCACCAGCACGGCGATCAGGACGGCAAACAGGCGCGCGCGCATGCCGCCGAGAAAGAGGATGCCGATGGCGATCGAAATGATCACGACGAAGGCGCCGAAATCCGGTTCCTTCAGCAACAGCACACCGACGGCCACCATGGCGCCAGCCATCGGCAGAAAAGCCTTTTTCAGATCGTGCATGTGCGGCATCTTGCGTACCGTATAGTCAGCCGCGTAAAGCACGACAAACAGTTTCATCAGTTCCGACGGCTGCAGATTGGCCACCCCGAGCGAAAGCCAGCGCCGCGCGCCATTGACATCGCGACCGACCCCCGGGATCAGCACCAGCGCCAGCAGGACGAAGCCGGCCACAAAAAGCCAGGGCGCCAGTTTTTGCCAGGTGGATAAAGGCACCTGGAAAGTCACTCCGGCAGCCACCAGCCCGATGGTCAGAAACACCCCGTGGCGAATCAGGAAATAAGCCGGATGATTTCCGGTAAATCGTCCGGCTTCGGCGATGGCAATCGATGCCGAGTAGACCATCACCATGCCGATCAGCAGCAGAATCAGACCGCTCCACAGCAGGGTCAGATCCACTTCGGCAGGCATCCGGCGGGATGCATCAGACGCGGGCAGCATCAGACCTCCCCCCTGCTGAGCATGGCGCGCACGGCGTCGATGAAGACCTGTGCCCGATGGCCGTAATTGCGGAACATGTC
>CAIVZW010000324.1 GCA_903910495.1 uncultured beta proteobacterium | reverse complement strand
CTGCGCATCGTCCGAACTGTTCGACGAAGGCGAGCGCAAGGGCTACAAGTTCTGGAAGTCGAATCCGGACAAGCTGTTCACCGCCGACGAAATGATCGCCATCTACGCTGACTGGTGCAAGAAGTACCCCATCGTTTCGATCGAGGACGGTCTCGACCAGAGCGACTGGGACGGCTATGTCAAATTCACCAAGGCGCTCGGCAAGAAAGTGCAGATCGTCGGCGACGACTTCTTCGTCACCAACCCGACCCGCCTCAAAAAGGGCATCGACATGGGCGCCTGCAACGCGATCCTGATCAAGGTCAACCAGATCGGCACCGTGACTGAAACCCTGGATGCCATCAAGATGGCGCAGAAGGCCGGCTATGGCGTGATCTCCTCGCACCGCTCGGGTGAGACGGAAGACTCGTTCATCGCCGACCTTGCTGTCGGTACCGGTGCCGGCCAGATCAAGACCGGTTCGCTGTCGCGTACCGACCGCATCTGCAAGTACAACCAGTTGATCCGCATCGAAGAGCAACTCGCTGCCAAGGCCATTTACAAGGGTCTGAAGTCGATCAAGGGCGCCGGTTACTGATCAGCAGTTCCTGCCCCGGTAAAAAGGCATCGCTTCGGCGGTGCCTTTTTTATGCCCGGAACAGGTCTTGCTCAAGGCGTTTCCTCGCGGCATGATACCCGTATGTCGATGAAGGACTGGGCCGCGAAACTCAAGCAGCACACGCTGACGGTTTATTTCGTCGCGCGCGATCCCCGCACCCCCTTGTTCGTGCGCCTGCTGGCGTTGCTGATCGCTGCCTATGCCCTGAGCCCGATTGACCTCATCCCGGATTTCATCCCGCTCATCGGTTATCTTGACGATCTGCTGCTCATTCCGCTCGCGCTCGCGCTGGTTGTCCGGCTTACCCCCCGGGAGGTCATCGAGGCCGCCCGGGAGAGAGCGTTACAGGTAGCGCACCGACCGGTGAGCAAGATAGCAGCCGCAGTGATCGTGGTGCTCTGGCTGGTCTTTGCCCTGATTCTTTACCTGGTTCTGCGGGATATTTTCTGGCCGTGAAACGACGGGCTGTGTCCGTTCGCCAGGTCTATAATCACAGGGTCTGCCATTTGTCATGCCGGAGTGTTGCCATGTCACTCTCGATTCGCAATCAATCCTGTCGCCTGCTGAGCGGGCTTGCTGCCTGTCTGCTGCTTGGCGGAGTGGCCAGTGCCGTCGGCGTGCGCCAGTTTTCCCCGCAAGGCCAGATCAATCAGCAGGTCCGGGCGACGGCGGTGTTTACGGCAGACATGGTGCCGCTCGGCCGGCCCGATGCGGCTCCGCCGTTCACCGTCGATTGCGGCGAAGTGAAAGGCAAGGGGCGTTGGGGCGATGCCAGGAGCTGGTCGTATGCGCTCGACCGTCCCTTGCAGCCGGGTGAGCGCTGCGATTTCAGGCTCCGGCCCGGTCTCAAGGCAGCCAGGGGCGAGGCCGTTTCGGGCGAAGCGGCTTATGCCTTTTTTGCCCCCGGACCCTGGCCGCGTTCGCTGACGCCGCGTCACGGCGCAGCGATCGAAGAAGATCAGGCGTTCCTGATCGACGCCAGCAGTGTGCTCAAGCGCGAATCGGTCGAGCGCAATGTCTGGTGCGAAGCCGATGGCGTGGGCAACCGCATTCCGGTACGCATCCTGCCCGATGCCACGCGCAACGAAATTCTCGCTGCCCAGCATCAGAAAGTACAGCCGGGTTCGCTGGCCATAGCCTGTTCCGAACGCCTGCCGGCCGGGGTGAAAATGCGCCTGGTCTGGGGCCAGGGGGTTGAAGCCGAGAATGGCGCCAAAGCCAGCCGCAGCGAGAGCTTCCCCTACGTCGTGCGCGAGCCTTTCCGCGCCAGTTTCACCTGCGAACGCGAAAAACCGACGGCACCGTGCTCGCCGCTTTCCGACCTGCGCATCGAATTCTCGGTGCCGGTTGATGCGAAGCAGGCCGCCAGTGCCCGCCTGGTTTTACCCGAGGGTACGCGCTCACCCCAGGTGCAGGACGGCGAGGGCAGCCGTGAGAACACCGTGCGTGATCTCGTCTTCAAGCGCCCCTTCGCGCAGAATGCCGAACTGAAAATTGAACTGCCGGCCGACCTGAAAGATGAGGCCGGACGCGCCTTGTCCAACGCCGCCAGCTTTCCGCTCACGGTGCGTACCGGCACGCTGCCGCCGCTGGCCAAATTCCCCGGCGCCTTCGGTATCGTTGAACTGAAGGAAGGCGGGGTACTTCCGGTCACGCTGCGCAATGTCGAAGCCAGCCTGCCGGTAGCCAATCTGCAGATACCCGCCGAGAACGCGCATCGCTTTGCCGCCCAGCGCCTGAGCGACGATGCCGAAGTGAT
>CAIVZW010000323.1 GCA_903910495.1 uncultured beta proteobacterium | reverse complement strand
CTCGATTCTGCGGTCAGCAGAACGGCAAAAGGCAGTTGACCGAGCGTGCCGTGCGGAATGACATTGAGCAGGCTGGCGTCTGACCACAGCGCTGCATCCGGAGCCAGCAGGGCAGCGTAAAGATTGCGGGCGGTTAATGTGTCGAAAGGACGGATGTTTTCGCTGCTCAGGTCGAAGGTCCGGCGCAGGGTATCGACCTGCTTGTCGATCTGCTGCCGGGTAACATCAACCGCACGGAAAGCAATACGCAGTGGCGTGATTGTCCAGACATAGGTTTTCTGCTCGGCAACATAGATGGTGACGGCGGCCTCGTTTTTCTGCAGCAGCTTCTGGATATCCGCCGGGACGGGCGGCTTTGGCGCCACCAGATCGGCGTAGGCCGGATAGCGTTCGGCCAACTCGCGACGCAGGCTGGTGTGCTGCGTTTCCAGCCGAACGACATCGCTGCGGATGTCGGTCATCGTCTTGTCGAGGCGCTGCGACTCCGACGCCGACGCCAGGCGGATCAGCAGCTTGTTGAGTGCGCTGATCTGGTTGGCGGTATCCTGTTCGCGGCGTGCCAGGTCGGCCAGGGCAGCATCCGGCAAGGTGGCACGGGCAGCGCTGTTGGCAATGGCCTGCTGTACGCTTGAGCCGCGGGCCACCTCGGCCACCTGGAAGGCCTCGGCAACCGGATCGTATCCGGCCGGAGCCGATTTTTCGTCAGCCAGCCTGGACAGCAGTTCAAGGAAACTCTCGGCGATCAGGCGCAGGCGGTACTGGCGGACAAAGCCACCGTTTTCGGAGTCGTTGTCGGTTTCCGCCTGGCGAATCAGCACCGGAAAGGCTTCGCGGAATTGGGCCAGGGCGCTGTCTTTTTTTCCGGCAGCAACCAGAGACACGGCCAGATAGCCGCGCAGGTGGGCCAGAAAGAGGGGGTCGACAAAAGGCTTCTTGAGGTTGTAGTCAAGCATGCCGCGCAGCATTTTTTCGCCTTCGTCGATGCGCTGGCTCTTGAGCAGCGCCATGGCCCAGTTGATATTGCGCGATCCGGTCCGGGCAAACTGTGCCGCGTTGCCGCGCAGTCCCTGGTCGCGCTGTTCGTAGATCTTCAGTGCGTCCGCCCAGCGGTTCTGCGCACTGAACAGGAACCCAATCTGCGCACGCAGGTTGGCCAGTGCAGTCGAGTAGCTCCGGATTCCCGAGCTTTCCAGTGTAGACAGGGCAATCTCCTGCAGACGAAGTGCCGCGGCAATCTGTCCCTGCTGCAATTTGATGTTTCCCAGAATGCGCAGCGAATTGGCGGCCACCAGGGTGTTTTTCCCCGACCGGGAGAGAGTCTCCTGAAGCGCCTGGCGAGCCAGAATCTCGGCCTCGCCGGTCTTTCCCTGGGTAGTGAGGATGCCGGCAAGCATGCGCTTGCGGGCGGTCAGTATCCCCGCCGCGTTACGCACATCCGGATGATCCGCCGAGCGGTTGGCCCGCGAATAGTCGAGAAACTCCTGGGCATGGCGCAGGGCCTGCCTGCGGAAACGCTCGGCTTCGACATAATTTCCGCGCAGCGACTGCATCCACGCTGCATAGGTGCTGTGTCGTTCAAGAGTGATGCTGCCGTAAGCCGCCCAGCCTTTTTGCTGGCGCAGGGTGGGTAATATCTCGCTGGCACGCTGGAACGCTTGCTCCGCTTCGCGCAGTTTTCCCAGATACACATTCGGGTCGACCTGCCATAACTGGGCGCTGAAGTAGTGCCATTTGTGGCTGTTTTTGTACTCCTCACTGACTGATTGCACGTACTCGGCGAGAACCAGCCAGTCGCCGCTCGAATGAAGCGCGCCATGAATATCCGCCTGCAGCCGCCAGCGGTCGCACCACTGATTCGGCAAACCGGATTGCTTCATGCCCAGCGCCTGTTTCAGATCGGTGATGGCCTGGTCGTAATGGCCGAGGCGTATATGGGCGATACCGCGTTTATGCAGGAAAATGCACAGCTCCTGCGGGACATCGGCAGCCGGAGGCGGCTCGGCGATCTGCTTCTCGAGTTCTGCGGTTGCAGTCGAATCGGTTGCCAGAAAATCCTCTTCATCGTCGACGGCCCGTGCAGCAAGGCTGAAAACCAGAAGAAAACAGAGAGCAAGGCGGATTATGAGCAGGCGCATGTGGGCATTAAAAGCGGGAATTTGATCACGGTATTTTCACCCTTTGTTTAAACTATGCCAAGACTTAAGGAAGCACTGAATTATTCGTTTCCGTCGTTCTCGGCTTGACACCCCAAAGGGTATTAGAGCCCAATGCCCTGTTGCCTGCGGGTAAACGAAAATTCAAGGATCGACAAGATGACGACTGATGCAGATTTCTCTCCAGAAAATAATGCGGTTGCGCAGACGACTACGGCGGGTGCGCGCGAGGTGCCTGCCAGGATGGTGCCGGTACCGGACACCGTCAGCCGGCAAATGCAAATGCTCATTGGAGCGCCGCTGCCATCAAGCTGGAACGTGATCCCGAAAACTGCCGAGGAATGGAAAGCCCAGGTTGATGCCAGCGCTGCCGC
This sequence comes from uncultured beta proteobacterium, assembly GCA_903910495.1. Next base: position 14,889 of record CAIVZW010000323.1, on the reverse strand, counting down.
GATCATGTCGGGCCTGCCGGCAATGCGCGAAGCCCTGCGTGTGAAGGTCGAGCCGATGACCATCGATGGGGTCAAGGCGCACCTGGTGACGCCACAGGCTATCCCCCCGGAAAACCGGAACCGGCTGCTGGTTCATGTTCACGGCGGCTGCTTCGTGAGTTTCCCCGGCGAATCCGGAACGGTCGAAGCGATCCTGATGGCGGGGTTCGGACGCTTCAGGGTGATCTCGGTTGACTATCGCATGCCTCCGGACCATCCCTACCCGGCAGCGCTCGATGACGCCATGACGGTATGGAAGGCGGCGACGAAAATGGCAGCGCCGGAAAACATGGCGATCTTCGGTACCTCCGCCGGCGGCAATCTGACCCTGGCCATGATTCTGCGGGCCAAGCAGGACAAACTGCCACTTCCTGGCGCGATTGCACCGGGCTCGCCGATGTCCGATCTCACCAATGCCGGCGACTCCTTCCATGCCAACGCGATGCTCGACAACGTTCTCGTCGCCCCCGGCATGAATTGCGACAGGCGAGCTGCGCTCTACGCCAATGGCCGCGACCTCAAGGACCCGATGCTCTCGCCGGTCTATGGCGACCTGAGTGATTTCCCACCGGCGATCCTGACCAGCGGGACACGCGATCTGCTCCTGAGCAGCACCGTGCGCGTGCATCGCAAGCTGCGGCAGGCCGGGGTTGAAGCGGTACTGCAAGTCTTCGAGGGTCAATCGCACGCGCACTATATGCGCGATGCCAGTGCGCCCGAAACCCGGGAAGCGTTCGACGAGATCGCCCGCTTCTTCGACAAGCATCTCGGGAGGTAGCCGCCCGAAGTCAGTTCTTCCCGCGAACGCCTGGACGTTTGACGGGTCGATTCAGCCGGCTGGGCTCAAGCGGGTGTGCTCATGTGTGTGGGTCCGGCAGGCGTTCATGGAAGACTGAAAGCTCAAGTTCGTCGTCAATCAGGTAACTCCCTGAAAAGCAGGTCATGACCCACAGGCTTGCACAGAATCCCTTTTATAAAACTCGTCCGTCGCCAGCACGACTATGGGATTGCGCCTGCCAGCCACGGTCCGGGCATAACTTTCTGCCACTTTTCGCGTCGTGAAATATCCGTGCGTGACGAATACCATGGTTCCATCTTCATCCTGACAAATTACGAAATAGCGTTCGTCCATGCTGTTTCTCCGCTGCAATGCCGGTTTGATCAATAGCCGGATGTGAATTTAACGCGACGGTTTGCCACGGCGTCGGCAGTTTCAAGTCCCAGTAACGGAAATGGCCACAGATTTCTCTGTGGCCATCAGTAGTGCGACAAATAACCCGGATACTTGAATCTGTCGCCGGAGTTTATTCGACCTTGGCCTTGGCGCGCAATCCTTCGACCATCTTGTTGATCTGTAGCGACTGCGCTTGCTGGAGCAGGCGCGGCTTGATCTCGTCGAATGACGGGACAGCAAGCGGACGGCTGTCTTCGAGCTGGATGACGTGGTAGCCGAACTCGGACTTGACCGGAGTCTCGGTAAATTTGCCCTTGCTCAGGCTGACCAGTGCATCGCTGAACGGTTTGACAAAGTTTCCGGCGCTCGCCCAACCGAGGTCGCCGCCGTTATCCTTGGAGCCGGGATCGATCGACTGTTTGGCGAGTTCTTCGAACTTAACGCCTTTCTTGAGGTTGTCGATGATGGCTTTGGCGTCGTCTTCACCAATGACCAGAATGTGGCGTGCTTTGTACTCGGTATTGCCGAGTTGAGCCTTGATCTTTTCGTATTCCGACTTCAACTGGGCATCGCTGATCGGGTTCTTCTTGATGAATTCCTGAACATAGGCGCGGACGAAGAATGCCTGACGCGCGGCTTCAGCCTGAGCGACGATTTCCGGCTTCTTGTCGAGGCCGGCTTTCTTCGCTTCCTGAACCAGCAGTTCACGGCGAATCAGTTCTTCGCGCACGGCATTTTTCAGTTCCGGCGAATCCGGTGCGCCCTGGGCTTTCTGTTCGGCGATGAAAATATTGGCGAGATTTTGCGAAACGGCGACGCCATTGACCGTTACGAAGGCATTTCCGGCGGCCAGTACCGATGCCGACATCATCGCGCCGAAGATCAGTGCGGCCGCAAGTTTCGAGAGTTTCTGCATGAGTCGTATTCCTTCTGTCTGTGTTGAATCGGGTAGGATAGGGTTTCTAGTTATAAGAGTAAACCAAACTTCTTCAGTGTGCTTCATCCGGAGCCAGTGACTGGATGCTCAGCGCATGGATTTTACTACGCATCAACTCGCCAAGGGCAGCATAGATGAGTCGATGGCGGGCCAGGGTCGATTTTCCGGAAAATTCCGCCGAAACCAGGAGCAAACGGTAGTGACCGCCGCCGCCCTGAGCACCCGCATGGCCGGCATGCAGGGCTGAATCGTCGATCAATTCCAGCCGGAGAGGCTTTAATCCTGAAAGCCGTTCGCGAAGAATCGATTCCAGATCGTCAGAAACGCTGTTCTGATCGGTCTGTTTCACGCCGGCCAGACCTTTTTGAACGGTTTGACGCTTACCTTGGCGTATACGCCGGCAGCGACAAAGGGGTCGGCATCCGCCCAGGTTTTGGCCGCGTCAAGCGAGGCAAACTCGGCGACGATCAGGCTGCCTGAAAAACCGGCCGGACCGGGGTCGGGCGAGTCGATGGCCGGGCAGGGACCGGCCAGAATCATCCGGCCTTCTTCCTGCAGCGCCTTGAGCCGTGCGGCGTGCGCCGGGCGGGCTTCAAGGCGGGCTGCCAGTGAATTCGGGCAATCTTCACCAATGATGGCATAGAGCATTATTTTTTCTCCTCAGCAATATATTTGGATAGCAGCAAGCCTTGGGCGAGGGCGAACAGGAGCATTAGCCCGATGCCGCCAAAAAGCTTGAAATTGACCCAGTCGTCGGTTGAAAAATTGAATACGAAGGCCACGGCGAGGTTGGCGATGCCCATGCAGATAAAGAAACCGACCCATGCCCAGTTGAGCCGCTGCCAGATGGCTTCGGGCAGTTCGATCTGCTCGGCGAGCAGGGTACGGATCAGATTCTTCCTGAGGAACAGGGTACTGCCGGCAAGCACTACGGCGAAGGACCAGTAGAGTACGGTCGGCTTCCATTTGATAAAGGTTTCGTCGTGAAAAAGAAGTGTCATACCGCCAAACACGGTGATGATGCTCAGGCTGACCCAGAGCATGGTGTCGACTTTGCGCTGTCTCATCCAGGTCCAGCCGATCTGGGCAAAGGTGGCGGCAATGGCGACCCCGGTAGCGACATAAATGCCGCCAAACTTGAAAGCGATGAAAAACAGGATGACCGGAAAGAGGTCGAAGAAAAATTTCATGGGAGATCCTGCGAAAAGGTCGACGAATTATGCTGATTATTACGGCAGCTGTCCATGTTCTGTTGCCATGCTTTGCTATACTTACTCAGATCCGCATGGAGAACGGCATGAACCGAATCGCCATCATAGACGACAGTGATATAAATCTGACACTGTTGAGTGCTCTTGTACAGAAAATGGGCGATTGCGAGCACCTGCTTTTTCAGGAGTCACTCGAAGGTCTGGCCTGGTGTTCGGAAAACCTGCCCGATCTGATTGTTGTCGATTACATGATGCCCAGGATGGACGGCATCCAGTTCATCACGCGTCTGCGTGCAGTCGCCGGCCGCGAAGATTTGCCCATTCTGATGATTACGGCTAATGACGACAAGGATGTGCGCTATGAAGCCCTTCAGGTCGGAGCAACCGATTTCCTGACCAAGCCGGTGGATCGTATCGAGTTCTCGGCTCGGGTGCGTAACATGCTTGCCCTCGGTGCCGGTCGGAAAAAACTGGCCGAAAGGGCGGACTGGCTGGCTGAAGAAGTTAAAAAAGCGACGGTGTTAATTCATGCACGGGAACAGGAATTGCTGTTCCGCATGTCGCGCGCCGCCGAGTTTCGTGATCCGGAAACCGGTGCGCACATTCAGCGCATGGCGCATTATTCACGTTTGATTGCTGCCCGGCTCGGATTGTCAGACGAGGACCAGTCGCTGATCCTGCAGGCGGCGCCGATGCACGATGTGGGCAAGATCGGAACGCCGGATCATATCCTGCTCAAACCGGGCAGGTTGACGCCGGATGAGTTCAAAGTGATGAAGCGTCATGCCCTTATCGGTTTCGAACTGCTCAAGGGAAGCGAATCTGTCGTGTTTCAGGCGGCGGCCAGGATTGCCGTTTCCCATCATGAGAAATTCGATGGAACCGGCTATCCCTACGGGGTTTCCCGGGAGTCGATTCCCTTGTTCGGCCGGATCGTTGCCGTGGCCGATGTCTTTGATGCACTGACTTCGGTGCGGCCGTACAAGGCCGCCTGGCCTTTGGAGCGTGCAGAAGCCTTTGTGCGCGATGGTGCCGGAAGTCATTTTGATCCAGCCTGTGTGGAGGCTTTTTTTTCCGCATGGGATGAGGTTATGAGCGTCCACTTGCGTTATCAGGATACGCATGTCGTGGCCCATTGAGTTTTCTTTGGAACCAGCTAATGTCCCGGGTTGAGACAGCAATCTACGATAAAGCCGAGGTGCTAGTCCGGCTCGGCGGCGATGAATCACTTTTTTCCGAACTGACTCAACTGTTTGTGACCGAAAGCACCGCTTACTGTCATGCGCTGGAAGGTGTGCTGTTGTCTGCGGATGCGGCGAGAGTGCAACGCGAGGCGCATAGCGTGAAAAGCGTGTTGGCGACTTTCTCTTATGAAGAAGGGAGGGAAATCGCCATGCGGCTTGAACATCTGGCGGCCTCGGGGAGGCTCGGTGGCGCTGACCGTCTCACTGCGCAGGTGCTAAGTGCCGTCAGGCGGCTTGCTGCGGTTTTTGCAAAAATCTAATCCGGCAGCCTGAGCAGTTTCGCTGCTTTTTCCGGGGTGCTGTTTGCCGGATCAATGTGATTGGCGATCCAGCCGGACAGTTTCAGTGCAGTGTCTGTGATGGCGCATTGTTCTGCTCCGGCATTTCGGCGTGCACGGCATCGCCTTCGATGTTCGGATAAAGCGGTGCGCCGCAATCGTCGCAGAACTCGAAGGGGAACCGCTGACCGTGCACCATGATCTCCTTGATGCCGGATTCACGCAGCAGGGTCTCGACCTCTCCGACAACGTCGGTTGTTTCATCTTCAGCGCCGAGCAGGGGCCAGATGACACCGTGAAAAATCGCATCACCATCGCGCGGCCCGAAGCCGATGCGGAATTCCTCGAGTCGTTTGTCGTGAAATCCGCCGATGATAGCGCGCAGGGCTTCGGCAGGCTTGCCCAGCGTGGTTTGCAGGAAGGCCACCGAGGCGCGTAGCGAGTAGGGGCGCGAGGCCATATCGGCGGTGCGGCAGGCAGCATGGTAGGCGTCGGCCAGCAGGGTCTGAAAGGCGCATCCGGTGAGCAGGGGCTCAATGCAGGGGCCGCCCTGCTTTACCCATTCCCTGAGCGCTGTTTCACGCGTGCAGTTTTCCGACTCGTTCCAGCGGAAGAGCGGCATGCCGCGTGGCACGGCAATCGCGCCGATCAGGTAGCGCGTATCGGAAAGGAACTGGTTGGTTTCCGGCATCACGGAAACGTCGAGTTTCAGGACATTGTTGCACAGTGCCGACCCTCCCAGGTCGCGCATCAGTTGCCAGGTGTCGACAAAGCTGCGCGGCAGTTGATCCGGACTGTAGAGATAATCGGCCAGGGCCAGCTGGACGCTGGCCGAGAATACATGCGCACCGAGGTGAACCTTGAGCGTCTGCAAGGTACTTTTTGGGATGGTTCCGGCCGGGATCGAAAAGCGTGACCAGGCGAGCAACGGCACATTGAACAACAGGATGTCGAAGTCCTGTCCCTGGTGTGATAAAACGCAGCATTCGGCACGCGACTCGATGATGTCGGCGAGGCAGTCGTGCGCCGCCGCGTGCGAATCGAAGAGGCGATCCAGCGAGGCATTCAGGTCGTCTTCGGCGCCGTCGTGCAGCAGTTTGTCGACGAGCTCTGCCAGTTTTTTTTCCCAGAATGCATCCTCCAGCTTGCCGCCGGACTCGGCGAGGCAGATCGCCAGTCGGCCAAGCTCAGTAGCGTCGGCCGAAATGCGCTTGCGTGAAGAGAGACGATTGCGTTTCATGATGGGAAACCTGCGCTGCGATTCAATCCGCTATTGTACCAAGGGAAGCGCTGAATAATGGCTATGCCAGTAAAGCGCCCGCGTATCCTCGTGGAACAGCAAGTGCCTGGCCGTATCGATTACAATTCAGACAACTAATGTGACGGATACGCCCCCACGTCTGGATACAGCCATGATCATTGTTCTCTCACCCGCCAAAACCCTTGATTTCGTGACACCGCCGACTCTGGCTGACTATTCGTTACCCGAGTTTCTTGATCAGTCTCAACTCCTGATCGAACTTCTGCGCAAGTTTTCCCCATTAGAGATCGGCCGGCTGATGGGCATCAGCGATTCGCTGGCTGCGTTGAACGCCACACGCTTTGCCGACTGGGCGCAACCCTTCTCGCCAGACAGAGCCAGGCCGGCGGTGCTGGCTTTCAACGGCGATGTGTATGAAGGACTGGAGGCATCTACACTTTCGCCGGCAATCCTTCGCTTTGCGCAAAGTCATTTGCGGATTCTCTCCGGGCTTTATGGCCTGTTGCGTCCTCTCGACCTGATTCAACCCTATCGTCTCGAGATGGGTTTGCGGCTTGCCAATCTGCGTGGCAAGGATCTTTACGCTTTCTGGGGTGAGCACATTGTCGATGCGCTGAATGCCTCTCTGGTCGAGGCCGGAGCGTCAGTGCTGGTCAATCTGGCGTCGGACGAATACTTCAGGGCGATCCGCTTGAATAAACTTTCCGTGCCGGTCATCCAGCCGGTGTTCGAGGACTGGAGCGCAGGAAAATTCAAGGTCGTCAGTTTTTATGCCAAGCGCGCCCGCGGGCTGATGGCGCGCTTTGCCTTGTCCAGACGGCTAAAGAAAGCAGAAGGGCTGAAGCGGTTCTCAAGCGAAGGCTATGCCTTCAATGCACTGGCTTCGGATGCGACACGCTGGGTTTTTCGGCGAAAACTAGCTGAATCCAGGTAAGGTGCAGGCGGTTTCCGCCGTGACGATGGGGCAGGGCGGCGGTTTGTGCCGGTGGCGGGCGAGTTTGAGCAGCAGCTTGTCGCGGGTAATCAGCAGGTCGGCCTGGCAGCGGGCCGCCAGAATCAGGAACTTCTGATCGTCCGCGTCCCGGCAGCGCGGCAAAATGTAGTCCTCCTCACCGCTGGCGTCACAAAGCGTGACGAAGCTCAGGTATCTTTCCATCAGCGCCTGGCGTGCGGTCGGATCCAGCCCAAACTCCGGATAGCCGGTCACGCGTTCCAGTTCGGCCAGGCAATCCTTGTCCGTGAAGCACAGCATCTGCCCGGTATCGATGGCCGTTTGCAGGGGATGTGTGTGGCGGTCAGCGAAGTGCAGCATGTCCATCACTATATTCGTATCGAGCACGAGGCGCATTGAATTGTCGATTATTTTGGTGGTAAGAGTTGCTAGAATGGCTGTGATTATCCCCGCTGTTTTCGTCAAGCGGACGATTCTGCAAGCAAAAGATAGTGTCGTCCCTGCTGCAGAACGTTGAGGTGGTTTTGGCCTGCAGAGATCGGGACAGGTTTCGGGGCGTGCGTCAAAGAACCGAAAAAGGTGCCCACTCATGCCAGTTCATTCCCCACACATCGTGCTGCGTGAAAACGAGGTCGAGTTCATCGCCATTCGTGCGCAGGGTGCCGGCGGTCAGAACGTCAACAAGGTGTCGAATGCCATCCATCTGCGCTTTGATATTGTCGCCTCCTCGTTGCCCGATGAAATCAAGGCCAGACTGCTGCAGTTGGGTGACCAGCGTGTCAGTGCCGACGGCGTGGTGGTAATTAAGGCGCAACAGCACCGCAGTCTGGAACGCAATCGCATCGACGCCCTGACACGCTTGCGCGAACTGATCGCTCGTGCAGCCTTCGTCCCCGTACTGCGGCGTACGACTCGGCCGACGCGCAACGCGCAGAAAAAGCGTGTCGACAACAAAGTCCGACGCGGGGTGGTCAAGGTATTGCGCGGCCGGGTCGATAATCAATAGTTTTATTTTTTCGGGTAAGCCATGAGCAAGCTCTTGCTGGCGCCAATGGAAGGTCTCGCCGATTGCGTGCTGCGCGACGTGCTGACGCGAGTGGGGGGCTATGACGGTGCCGTCACCGAGTTCGTGCGGGTTTCGGGGACGCTTCTGCCAGCACGAACCTTTCGGCGTATTTGTCCGGAATTGGACAATGCCAGTTGCACCCCGGCGGGAACGCCGGTGGTTGTGCAACTTCTGGGCAGCGATCCGGAGTGCATGGCGGGGAATGCGGCGCAGCTGGCCTTGCTGGCACCGGCCGGCATCGATCTCAATTTCGGCTGCCCGGCACCGACGGTCAACCGCCATGGTGGCGGGGCGATGCTGCTCGATGATCCGGAGCGCATCGGCCGGATCGCCTGGGCAGTTCGTCAGGCGGTACCTATGAAAATTCCCGTATCGGCCAAGATGCGGCTTGGCGTTGGTCATACCGGCAAGGCCCTCGATTGCGCGCAAGCACTGGAAGCTGCGGGAGTGTCATCGCTGGTGGTGCACGCCAGAACAAAGGAAGAGGGCTACAAACCGCCGGCGCATTGGGAGTGGGTGGCGCGCATCCGCGAAAGTGTTGCGCTTCCGGTCATTGCCAATGGCGAGGTGTGGACGGCCGAAGACTACCTGCGTTGCCGTGCCGTGAGCGGTTGTGATGACGTGATGATCGGGCGCGGTGCCGTGGCCGATCCATTTCTGGCCCGCCGCATCCGGGCCGTTAATGCCGGCAGGATTGACGGCGCGTCACGAGCTGCGGAGTGGTCCGAACTCCTGCCCTTGTTGGCCGAATTCTGGCATCAGGTCCAGGCGCGCGTTGCGGTGCGTCATGCGCCGGGGCGGCTCAAGCTGTGGCTCAATTCGCTGCGCCGCAGTTTTGTCAGCGCCGACACGCTTTACTGGGCCGTTCGCCCGTTGCGCAGCATTGATGAAATGAATCGCACGCTGGCGCAGCAGGGTGTGCCGCTGTCACGCGCTACGCTTACGCGTGTTGGGTGAGCCTTACGATGCAAGCCAACTCGCGGATTCCGAGCAGCGCCCAGACCGCCATTCACGCGCATCTGGCGGCGCTACTCGACCGGCATCGCGCATCGCCTTTTCGCAAGCCCTGTGCCGACTACAACCGTGTGGCCTTTGCCGCGAGCCTTGAACGTCGTGAGCGCCTGGCGCCCGATGCACCGCTGATTCTCGATTCCTGCTGCGGTGTCGGCGAGAGCAGCCGGGCCCTGGCGCTGGCCTTTCCCGAGCATTATGTGATCGGTGTCGATCAGTCGGCATTGCGCCTGAGCAAAAACACGGCGAGCCTGCCGCCCAACCTCGATCTGGTACGTGCCGATCTTGTCGATTACTGGCGGCTGATGTGTGATGCCAAGCTTTTTCTGGCCCGACACTATCTGCTTTATCCCAACCCCTGGCCGAAGATCGGCCATCTGTCGCGACGCTGGCACGGCCATGCGGTTTTTCCGGCGCTGCTTCAACTCGGTGGCGTGCTTGAATGCCGCAGCAACTGGCGGATCTACATCGACGAGTTCTGCTTTGCCGTGAATCGCCTGACCCATCAGGAGGCGGTGTGCGAACCCTATGCGCCGGAGTGTGCGCTAACGCCATTTGAACGAAAATACCTCGATTCGGGACACCAACTCTTTCGCACCGTGATCTCCCTCTGATCCTGCCGGAGTCCTGTTCTACAATAATGAACCCGCTCATGGTTCGACAGGCTCACCACGAACGGGTTTTGAGTTATTACCTGGTGTGTGAATAAATCGTTCGCCCTGAGCAGCCCGCATGGCGGGCGTGTCGAAGGGTTTGCAAACATGCAACAAGGTTTTTATCATCGGCTGCCGTGATCGGAGAAAATATGGACAGAAGAAAATTCCTTGCCTGCTGTGCTTCTGCCGGCCTGTCTTCCGCCTTTTGCGCTCCGGCTTTCGGCAATGCTCCGGATGAGGTTTCCGCTGACCAGGGAAAGAAAACAAAAGGCTTCCTGATTGCCGATGCGCACGCCCATCCGTATCAACTGCATGGCAGCCGGTCATACGATTCATCTACGCCGACGATAGTGATGATAAAGTCGCTGGGCATGGCGCTGTGTTCCTTTTCTGCGGTGGGCGACATGAGCTATTATCGCGGCCGCTCCGGATCACCGTTCGGCGACACGCAAAACCAGTTGCGGCAGGTCAGGCGCCTGGAGGAAAAAGGCGAGCTGCGACTAGTCCTGAGCTCCGCCGATGTGCAGTCGCTTTCCACCTCGCCCGCCGTTACCGGAGGCCTGATGGCCATCGAAGGGGGCGATGCGCTGGAGGGCAAGTTGTCCAACCTCGATGCCTTCCATCAGGAGGGCGTGCGCTTGATGACGCTCGTCCATGATCGCGACAACGAAATCGGCTACAACCAGCGTTCAGGCACCGATGGTTCCCTGACCCCGTTCGGGGTTCAGGTCATCGAGAGGATGAATGCACTGGGCATGGTCGTCGATGTGGCCCATGCGAAAACCGCTACCCTGAAAGGAATCGCCGAGGTTTGCACCACGCCGCTGGTCGATTCGCATACCAGCCCGTATCTTCCCGGTGAAGAGGGCTCCGGGCCACGCCGTATGCGGACATGGCCGGAAATGGAGCTGGTTGCCAGGAGCGGAGGGGTTGTCTGCACCTGGCCGATGGCCTATTCCGGGAAGAATTCGGAACGAAGCACACTCAGGCAGTGGGCCGAGGAAATTGTGCGCATGAAGGCCCGTCTGGGTATCGAGCATTGCGGACTGGGTACCGATGGCGGTGGCGGGCTACCGCGTCTGATCACCGGCTGGGAGTCCATCGCCTCGCTTGCCGAGTTGATTTCCGCGCTGCGCCAAGTCGGTCTGAGCGAGGATGACATTGCCGCCTTTGTCGGCGGAAACTTCCTGCGCGTCCTCGGCAAGTGTCTGACGTGAGATTTCTCTGCTGCCGGTTCCGGGTCGTTTCAGACGGGTTTGCCGTCAGGTGGCAGGTAAGAGACAATCGGCTGGTTTTCAGGAACCATTAAACTTTCATGCCGGATTTTGCCTGTCTTTCCTGTGGCGCCTGTTGTGCTGCATTTCGAGTGGATTTTCACTGTTCCGATCTGGCGACGGCGCAGCATCCGGGTGTGCCGGTGAAACTGACCGTTGCGCTGACTGCCACGCTGGTGCGCATGCGCGGCACCGATGAAGCGCCGCCGCGCTGTATTGCTCTGGAGGGCCGGATCGGGCAAGAGGTTCGCTGCATAATCTACGCTGAGCGTCCCGGCCCGTGCCGTGATTTTGCTCCCTATGCGCCGCTCGGCATTGGCGACGACGCCTGTGACCGCGCCAGACGGCGTCATGCTCTATCCCCTCTGGCGCTCTGAAAGGGTTTTATGCCGATTACGCTCGCAGTCCGTGGTGAGTTCATCCAGCTCGACCAGTTGCTCAAGACTACCGGCCTGTGCCATTCGGGTGGTTTTGCCCACGCCGAGATCGAGGCCGGCAGGGTGATGGTTGACGGGGTCGTCGAGAGCCGCAAGCGCGCCAAGCTGCGCCCCGGCCAGCGGGTGAGCTATGGCGACGAAACCGTTGAACTCGTTGCCGAATCCGTTTCCTGAACCGAAAGTTGCTTTGGCAGTCAAAATCTCCATGAGTTGGCTTCACAATAGGGCGTTTATCTTATAACATATATAAGAGTTGTTCCGGCCGTTCCCTGCAGATAAGCTGAAAGCCCGGCAATCCTGGGGTCCGGCCATTCACACTCGCGGTACTGTTGCTTGATGGCCTTGCCGTACAATGGTTTATCAAGTGTCTTGCGCTTTGTTTTTTTGCCACTATGCATTCTTTGAGAAAGGACATCCTCATGCTGGAATCCTACCGTTCCCACGTCGCCGAGCGCGCCGCGCTTGGCATCCCGCCGCTGCCGCTGACGGCAAAGCAGACCGGGGAGCTGATCGCCCTGCTGAAAAATCCGCCAAAGGGCGAAGAGCAGGCATTGGTTGAACTGATCACCTACCGTGTTCCCGCCGGTGTGGATGACGCCGCCAAGGTCAAGGCCGAATTTCTCGCCAAGGTGGCCAGCGGGGAAGAATCCTGCGCGCTGATTTCCAGGTCCAAGGCCGCCGAACTGCTCGGTACCATGCTTGGTGGTTTCAACGTCAAACCGTTGATTGACGTGCTGGGCGATGCGGTCGTTGGTCCCGTTGCCGCCGAAGCGCTGAAAAAGACACTGCTGGTGTTCGACTTCTTCCACGATGTCAAGGAACTCGCCGACAAGGGAGGCAACGTCGCTGCGGCCAACGCCAAATCCGTGCTGCAGTCCTGGGCCAATGCCGAATGGTTTACTTGCCGCCCCGAAGTGCCGGCCAAACAGAAAGTCACCGTCCTCAAGGTCAGTGGCGAAACCAATACTGACGACCTGTCACCTGCACCGGATGCCACGACGCGTCCCGACATCCCGCTGCACGCGCTGGCCATGCTCAAGAACCCGCGTCCGGGCATCGAAGCCGACAAACCGGGCGAACGTGGCCCGATCAAGCAGATTGCCGCACTGGCCGCCAAGGGCAACCAGATCGCCTACGTCGGCGACGTGGTCGGTACCGGCTCCTCGCGCAAATCGGCCGCCAACTCGGTACTGTGGTTCACCGGCCAGGATATTCCTTTCGTCCCGAACAAGCGTTTCGGCGGTGTCTGCCTCGGCTCCAAGATCGCTCCGATCTTCTACAACACGCTGGAAGATGCCGGTGCGTTGCCGATTGAAATCGACGTCAGCCAGATGGAAATGGGCGACGAGATCGAGCTCAACATCGATTTTGCAACGACCAAAGTGACCGCGTTCAAGAATGGCAAGCTGATCGCCGAATCGCAGCTCAAGACGCCGGTTGTGCTCGACGAAGTGCGCGCCGGCGGCCGTATCCCGCTGATCATTGGTCGCGGCCTGACGGCACGTGCGCGCGAAGCGATGGGCCTGCCCGCTTCAACCCTGTTCCGTCTGCCGCAGGAACCGGCCGATACCGGCAAGGGCTATACGCTGGCGCAGAAGATGGTTGGTCGCGCCTGCGGTTTGCCGGAAGAAAATGGTCAACAGCGGGGCATCCGCCCGGAAACCTACTGTGAGCCGAGAATGGCTACCGTCGGTTCGCAGGATACTACCGGCCCGATGACGCGCGACGAACTGAAGGATCTGGCCTGTCTCGGCTTCTCGGCCGACATGGTGATGCAGTCGTTCTGTCATACCGCAGCCTATCCGAAGCTGGTCGACATCAAGACCCATCGCACCTTGCCGAGCTTCATCACCACGCGCGGCGGCGTTTCGCTGCGTCCCGGTGACGGCGTGATCCATAGCTGGCTCAACCGGCTGGCGCTGCCGGATACCGTTGGCACCGGCGGTGACTCGCATACCCGTTTCCCGATCGGCATTTCCTTCCCGGCCGGTTCCGGTCTGGTCGCCTTTGCCGCTGCCACTGGCGTCATGCCGCTGGACATGCCGGAATCCGTTCTGGTGCGCTTCAAGGGCAAGATGCAGGACGGCATCACGCTGCGCGATCTGGTCAACGCCATTCCGCTTTACGCCATCAAGCAAGGCCTGATGACCGTGGCCAAACAGGGCAAGAAGAATATCTTCTCCGGACGCATCCTCGAAATCGAAGGCTTGCCCGATCTCAAGGTCGAGCAGGCGTTTGAACTCTCGGATGCTTCGGCCGAACGTTCTGCCGCTGCCTGTACTGTGCATCTGGACAAGGCACCAGTGATCGAATACCTGCGTTCGAACATCACGCTGATGAAGTGGATGATCGCCAACGGATACTCCGATGCCCGTGCCCTCGGCCGCCGCGTCAAGGCCATGGAAGCGTGGATCGCCAATCCGCAACTGCTCAAGGCTGACCCTGACGCCGAATACGCCGCCGTGATCGAAATCGATCTGGCCGACATCAAGGAACCGATCGTCGCCTGCCCGAACGACCCGGACGACGTGAAGCTTCTTTCCAAAGTCTCCGGCACCAGGATCGACGAAGTCTTCATCGGTTCGTGCATGACCAACATCGGCCACTTCCGCGCTGCCGGCAAGGTGCTCGAAGGCAAGTCGGATATCCCGACGCGCCTGTGGATCGCCCCGCCGACCAAGATGGACGCCATGATCCTCAACGAGGAAGGCTACTACGCCGTTCTCGGCAAGAGTGGTGCGCGCATGGAAATGCCCGGCTGCTCGCTGTGCATGGGTAATCAGGCGCAAGCCAGGAAGGGCAGTACCGCGATGTCGACCTCGACGCGCAACTTCCCGAATCGTCTCGGCATCGATACTCAGGTCTATCTAGGTTCCGCCGAACTGGCCGCGATGTGCGCGCTGATGGGCAAGATACCGAGCGTCGCCGAGTACATGGAGCAGATCAAGGCAGTGAACGCCAAGGCTGCCGATGTCTATCGCTACATGAATTTCGATCAGATTGCCGAGTTCAGGGAAGCAGCAGAGACGGTGACGGTATGAACGGCAGCCCGACTTGCCTCTCGGTCGGCGAATGGACCGAATTCACGAAGATCCTCTCCGCTGCCGACATCGCCGCCTTCGCCGAGATTAGCGGAGACCGTGATCCCGTCCACACCGACGAGGCCTACGCCAGTACCACGGCCTTCGGGCGCATCATCGCGCATGGGGCCTTGGTGATGGGTCTGCCCTCCGCAGCGACGTCCATGATGTCGAAACGCTCCGTCGAGCGCGGTGCGCGCGGTACCCCCGTCTCGGCGGGCTATGACCGAGTGCGTTTCACCCGCCCGGTATTCGCCGGAGACACCCTG
>CAIVZW010000322.1 GCA_903910495.1 uncultured beta proteobacterium | reverse complement strand
CCAATAATGTAGCGCAGGGTACGTTGTGCTTCTTGCCGAGCAAGCCCCATGAGTTTGGGCGTGCGCAGGTATTCGACCAGCGTGGATTCGTTTAGCTGATCAAAGCCGAGTGCCTTGAACACAGCATCGGCCAACTGTTCTTCACTTAGCTCACCGTTGCAGTTCTGCAGTGCGCCAATTAAACCCGCGCGCAAAGTTAGCAAAAAGTTGAAATCGTTGAAATGGCCGGCCTGTAGCGCTGCATCCTGACGGTTGTCGGTAAAACCAAGTAATTTGCGCGGATCAGGCTGGCCGCTTGCCGGTTCCATATCACTGAAGAGTTGACGCAGTGCAGTTAGCGTCAGAATCGTTGTGGCAGAGGATCGCCCTTCGCCTGAAAGACTGGCCAGGCGGTTGATGTCCTTACCATACGCTTCATGAAGCTGACCACAATTCAGGCAGAAACGAAACTTTCCTGGGATGTACCAGAACGTCTCGCCATGCCCTTCATCTCCTTGTATGCCTACGCTGACGGTGTAAGGCACGGCTTTTTTGTAGTTTTGTTTGATCTTTGGTGGGTCGCGACTCAAATCCAGCCAAGTCTCCGGCAGATCTTCAATATCGCCTCGGTAGGGCAGATTGGAAGTTGCGGGACATAGGAATCCGTAATAGACGTCTTCGTTATCGTCTGCCGTAATGTCATCAATTTCTCGTGGGCTGTAACTCTCCGGCGACCGTTTTGATTGCCAAACTGGCAGGTACTCTTGACCGCAATCACGGCAAAAGTGTACGGGATAAAGTTGGACGCCTTCGTCCTGTCGTCCCGGCGCGAAACGCTGTGCATCCAGTGTGATATGACGAACACCTTGAGCTTCAAGCGTGGCAAGCACCTTGCCGGGACCACTGATGAACTGGTGAAGCTTGAACGCAAACGGCGGTTGCCCTTGCGGGGTCTTGATTTCATGTGCGGCCAACAAAAAGCGCTGCAGACCATTACGAGCTACACCGATCTCACAACTTGCGTCGTTCGCAAGTTTTGCACTGGCTGCTTGGATGGTCATCGGCTTTGCCCGACGCGGCGGCTCGTTGTCAGGCAGTTCAATGCCAAGACTCAATTCGACCCAGATCGACAGGGGATCAATCCGAAATGCTTCAAAGTTTGCCCAGGAAAATTCAGTGCGAGTTACCGAAGCTGCCAACTCTGACTGCACTGCTGCGACATCTTTTAGTGGATCGGTCACGCGCTCCAGCGTTTCGCCGATGATGTCTTGCTCGCTGATACTCGCGCCAAAAAGCTTACTGGCAACCTCGGCCACGGTTTTGTTTCGATCCGTTAAGCTTCCAGTGCTGGACATCGTGGCGGATGTTCCAATACAAACTAGTCCATCCGCCTGCAAACGCTCCCTCAACCTTCGCACTAGCAAAGCAACATCCGCTCCCTGGCGCCCACGGTATGTGTGAAGCTCGTCGAGAATCAGGTACTCCAACCCCTGGCAGTGATCTACCACGCGCCGATCTACCTCGTCAAAGCGAGTCAGGATCAGCTCCAGCATCATGAAGTTGGTTAGCAGGATGTCAGGTGGAGTGTCTGCAATCGCTTCTCGCTCTGCCTTTGATTCTTGGCCGGTGTACAGTCCAGTAGACAAGCACCAGCCGGCTTCCTATGCTGCGCCGACTTTCCGCAAAGAGCGCCGACCATGATCGTCCCCAAATACGAAATCCGCCCCGCCCGTTTTGCTGAAGGCAAGGGTGTGTTCCTGCTGGAGGGTGTCAAGCGAGGCCAGATCCTGGTGGCACCCGATGCGATCAATCAGGTCTACAACGCGGAGCAGCGTGCTGCGTTGGTACCCGGCTCAGCGGAAGATGAGGCCTGCGTGCGCTGGTTCGAGAGTTATCACACCGTCAGCACCGATTGGCCTGACGACTGCTATGTGAACCATTCTTTCAACCCGAGCGGCCTTTGGCATCTCGGTTTCATTTTCGCCACGCGTGATCTACAAGCCGGCGACGAAGTGACAGCTGACTACCGCTTTCTTGTCGATGACAACGAAGTGATGCCTTTCAAGGACGCCGAAACCGGACAAGAAATTGTGGGATATGTCTGGGAAGACAACCTGCGCATTTCCACCGAGCTGCTATTGGCGCTCCTGCGCAACTGAAAACCAAAGGGGTCAGAGATGTTTGCTCAATAATCCGGCAAACATCTCCGACCCCTTTGCTTTTACAGTAGTTTCAGGATGGCTTCGGCGGAACTCTCTACGATGCCGCCAGGAGGTTCAATAGCAAGATTTTTGACAACACCGTCGTCGACAATCATCGCAAGACGCTTCCAGCGCACACCCATGCCCTTATCGATGAGATCCAGCTCCATGCCAGTCGCCTTCGCAAGCTCAGCACTGCCATCGGCCAGCATGGTGAGGTGCTCGGCGTTCTGGGCCTTGCCCCAGGCGCCCATCACGAAGGCATCGTTGACAGACACGCAGATAATGCTTGCGACGCCCTTCGCCTTGATCTTGTCGGCGTTCACCACAAAGCCCGGCAAATGCGTATTGGAGCAGCCCGGTGTGAAGGCGCCGGGCACTGCGAACAATACTACTTTCTTGCCGGCGAACAGGTCGTCGGTGGTTACCGGTTGCGGGCCCTTTTCGCCCATTACGCGCAGTGTGGAACACGCGGGGATCTTGTCACCAATCTGGATTGCCATGGTCATTCCTCCATTCGTCTAACGAATTCTTGCATGATGAGGGAGTACAGCTCGTTGCCGAGGTACTGGTCTTCTACGCCAGCATCGATGCTGGGGTTGTCGTTCACTTCGATTACGAAAGCCTTGTCGCCCCACTGTTTCACATCCACCCCGTAGAAGCCATCACCGATTCCCTTGGTCGCCTTCAACGCCGCCTGCAATACGGCGCGCGGCACTTCGAAGGTGGGCAAAGTGTCGAAGCCACCGCTCTTGGTCTTGTCGCTCTTGTGGTCGACAAGGTTGGCTTCGTCGTCGTTCTCGTGGTGGTAGATCTGCCAGTGGTCTTTCACCATGTAATAACGGCAGGCATACAGCGCTTTGTTGTTCAACACACCGATGCGCCAGTCAAAATCGGTGTAGAGAAATTCCTGTGCCAGCAGCAGGCTCGACTCTTCGAACAAGGGAATGGACTTGGCCTTGAGGTCGTCGAGATCTTCCGCTTTCACCACGCCGCGCGAGAAAGAACCGTCAGGAATTTTCACCACAATCGGGAATCCCAGCGTTTCAGCGGCATTGATCAGTTGTTCGGGACGGTCGCGGCTGATGATCAGCGTGCGCGGCGACGGCACGCCATTGGCGGCGAACAAGTCCGCGAGGTAGATCTTGTTGGTGCAGCGCAGGATCGAAGTCGGATCGTCGATGACCACCAGTCCCATGCTCTCGGCCTTCTTGGCAAAACGGTAGGTGTGATGTTCGATGCTGGTGGTTTCGCGGATGAACAGCGCGTCGAATTCAGGCAAGCGCATGAAGTCGTCGGGCGAAATGATCTCCACGTCTACGCCAAGGTTTTTGCCGGCCTGGATGAATTTCTTGATGGCCGGCATGTTGCTCGGCGGCACCTTGTCTTTGTCGTTCAGCAGGATGGCGAGATCATACTTTGCCAGTTTGCGCTGCTTCTTCGGATGCCATACTTGCCGGCTGAAATTGTCGAGTGCTTCACCGAACGAGGTTTCTTCTTCGTCGTTGAGGCTCTTGTGGTCGACGATGCTGAGGTCGGCAATCACCCAGTGCCCATCAAGATGCTTCAGCGTCACCGAAACCACCGGCGCCGCGAAACGTTCAAACACCACACGCGCCAGCGGCTT
>CAIVZW010000321.1 GCA_903910495.1 uncultured beta proteobacterium | reverse complement strand
TTGTGCTATGAGACACCGGCCCGCCGAGGCGTAAGCATTTGGCATAAATGCACTTGACATTGCTTTGAGGGCTGGCGGTTGTAAAGGCCGGAGCAAAATAAGGCCAGTGGGCGGAGCAAAATAGGGCCACCGAGGCGGCGTAGCCGCCGAGGTCCGAACAGACCCGGCTCAGTCGTTGTTGCTGGGTTTCGGGGCGGCCTTGGCGCGTCGGCGTTTGGCGTCGGCCAGGCGGTAGCTGTCGCCGTTGCAGGTCAGCACATGGACGTGGTGGGTCAGACGATCCAGGAGGGCACCGGTGAGGCGCTGGGTGCCGAAGACGTCGGTCCATTCGTCGAAGGGCAGGTTGCTGGTGACCAGGGTCGATGCGCGTTCGTGGCGTTGGGAGAAGATATCGAAGAGCAGTTCGGCTCCGGTCTTTGAGAGTGGCACGAAACCGAGTTCGTCGATGATGAGCAATTCGACTTTGACGAGCGCCTTTTGGTAGCGCAGCAGTCGTTTCTCGTCGCGGGCTTCGATGAGCGTGTTGGTCAGAGCTGCGGCAGTCGTCCAGAGGACGGCATAGCCGCGCTGACAGGCCGCTAGGCCAAGGCCCAGTGCGAGGTGACTCTTGCCGGTGCCAGAGTTTCCAACGGCGATGATATTTTCACGGCGGTCAATGTAGCCGCCTCGTGCGAGATCCATGACCAGCGGTTTGTTGACGCTGGGGATGGCGAGAAAATCAAAGGCATCGAGGGATTTGACGACTGGAAAGCGTGCGGCTTTGATGCGGCGCTCAATCAAACGCCGTTCACGGTCGATGAGTTCCATCTCCACGAGGCGGAGCAGATATCGAACGTGATCAACGCCCTCCTGGGCGCATTGCTGGGCCATGCGCTCATATTCACGCAGGCAGGTCGGCAGCCGCAGTTCCTTCAAGTGGTGGGCTAGCAAAACGGCCGGTGGCGTCGGTGTGGTATTGGTCGGTGAAACGGCGGTGGCTTTCACAGCGTCACCACTTCAGCCATCAGCAGTTCATTGTAGGCGACGGGATCGGTGGTGGCGACCTCGACCAGCGGCAGATGGGGATAGTGCGCTAGATCGAGTCGTGGCGGGCGACCCTCCAGCGCGGTGAGCAGGCAATGCTTCACGCCATCATAGCTGATGGCTCCCAGACTCAGGGCGGTGCACACCGCCTCATGGACCTGGGTCGGACTGAAGCCTTCATGCAGACGCAAAACACCGACGTATTCACGCGCTCCGGTCTTGGCCAAGCGGGCTTCCAGCAAACGGCGAAGCGTAGCAAACTCTGCGGGCAGATCCCAGCCCATCAGCGGAGCCGCCTGATCCAGGCTGCCGACCTTTCGTTCGATCAAGGGCAGATAATGCAGCGGATCGAAGACGAGACGTTCACGCTCATAGCTGCGTACATGCTTGGCAATCACCTCGGTGCCGTGGCAGATCACCACCGTGTGGACATAGGCCTTCACCAGCACTTCACGATGACCAAAGGCAACCGGTGCAGAATAGTCGTTGGTTTCAAATCGCACCATCGACTGACTGCTGACGCGGCCAGGAATCACACGACAGCAATCAAAGGGCACCGCCGGCAGCGGCAAGAAGGCTGCGACATCGGCCGCCAAACGTTCGCCAATGGTGCCCTCTGAGCCACGCA
Source organism: uncultured beta proteobacterium (assembly GCA_903910495.1). The sequence continues at coordinate 1,218 of CAIVZW010000321.1, read as the reverse complement.
CCCGGTCATTGCGTCGCGCCAGGCAGCGTTCGCGAATCTGGGCATTGAGCGATTCCCAATCAGGTGCACTGGGCACAGGTGTGAGAATCGTCCGTTGGGTGTACTTCACCAATCCTTCGACATTGCCCTTATCGGTGCCTTTGCCCACCCGTGCGAAGCGGTCGCGGAAGAGATAATGGCTGAGCAACTGGCCAAACACCTGCGTCCGCACCCGTTCGCCGTCTGATAAAATCCGTGCCACCGCGATGGAGGTATTGTCATAGAGAATCGTCTGCGGCACGCCGCCAAACCACGCGAACGCTTCCGCATGACCCTGGCAGAAGGCTTCGGTCTTCTCCTTCGGGAAGATCATCACGAAGGGAGCATCGCTGTGCGGCAGATCCATGGCCAGGAAGTGGCCCTTCTGCTCGACCCCATCGACCACCACCACCGCCTCACCGAAATCCACCTGAGCGTGGCCGGGTGGATGCGCCAATGGCACAAACATCTCACGATGCTCAATCTCATGCTTACGAATCACATCCTTGATGACGGTATAGCCACCGGTGTAGCCATGCTCATCCCGTAGGCGCTCAAAGATCCGCCGCGCTGTGTGTCGTTGTTTTCGATGAACCTGCTGGTCTGCCTTCAACGTCTCCATGATCCAACCCATGAAGGGATCAAGTTTGGGCCGAATAATCTTTGCCGTCCGATGATAACTCGGAGGCTGGGCGTTATCCATCATCTTGGCCACCATACCCCGGCTGATGCCGAAATGTCTGGCCGCTTCGCGTTGGCTGTGCTGGTCCACCGCAACATAGCGACGAACATGAGCGTAGAGTTCCACGGTATGCATCCCCGATGCTCGCCGACGGTGGATTCCGCAGGAAGAGCAAGATCAGGGCGAACCGTCAACGACAGTGGCGAATACGATGGCCGGTGTGCTTACCGCTGCGTGCTCCGCACGCTCCTCGCGCTCGGCGTATTTTCACGGAGCGTGAAAATCCCCCTTGCGCCGAGGTTCTTGGAACGCCAGAAGACCCACTGGCCTTATTTTGCTCCGCCCTGGTCGGTTCGACCCTGGCCCTATTTTACTCCGCCGTTTACAGTTTGCCGCCGGCCCAATCTTTCTCGTCGAGCAAGTTCTTGCCGACCAGTTCTGGCCGTACCGGGTGCGCCAGCATCGTCATGCTGTGGTCGTAGGCGAAGGCGTACAGATCACCCTTGCGGAATGGGCCC
>CAIVZW010000320.1 GCA_903910495.1 uncultured beta proteobacterium | reverse complement strand
GGAAATCATCGCCGCGTTTGACGCGGCGCGGCGCGGCGAAGCCGTCCAGCCCGACACCAGTGGCTGGTCAACCGATGGCCTGGTCGACGGCTACTGGTTCGGCCAAGCCGGCATCGTCTCGCAGCACAGCGCTTGAACAAAACAAGGAGTTTGATCATGACCATTAGCTTTCTCAAATCGCTCACCATTCCGCGTTTCAAACTCCCCGGATTTGTCTCAGCTGTCGGCAACAGGATGCCGCAGTGGCCGCACGCGCTGGTGCTGACCACCGGCCTCAACGCGGTGCTCAAGATGAAACTGCTGCCGGAAGACAGCCTGGAACTGCTCGAAGGTCGCAGCTTCCTGGTCGACGTCCTTGATAGCGGTGGCCGCGCGTACTTTACCTATCGTGACGGTCTGTTCCGCCCGCTGTTTACCCCGCCGGAAGCGCCTGACCTCTCGTTCCGCGCCAATCTGTCGGCTTTCCTGCAACTCATGTTACGGCAGGAAGACCCGGATACACTGTTCTTCAATCGCGAGCTGTCGATCGAAGGCGATACCGAACTCGGGCTCATCGTGAAGAACATGCTTGACGCCGTGGAATGGCCGGAGCTGCCCCGCTTTCCAGGCATGCCGGCGTTTCGTCACTAGCCGGCCGATCACTGAATTCATATAAAACACGGGGAGTCCGAGCAATGCCAATCTGGAACAAGGAAGCCGAGTGCGCCTCACCTGCGGCGCGGCAGAAACTGCAACTGGAGCGCCTGCAAAAAACGGTCGAACGGGTCTTTTCCCGTGTGCCGTTTTACCGCGCCAAGCTTGAGCAGGCAGGCGTCACCCCCGATTCAATCAACGATCTGAAGGACATCGCCAGGATCCCCTTCACCACCAAGTTCGAACTGCGCGAGACCTACCCCTACGGGCTGCTCGCCTGCGACAAGTCCGATCTGGTCGAAATTCACACCTCGTCGGGTACGACCGGCACCCCGGTCGTCGGTGCCTATACCGCCTCCGACATCAACCTGTGGGCCGAGGTTATGGCGCGTACCCTCTCAATGGCAGGCTGCGAAAAAGGCGACACGGTGCAGAACGGCTATGGCTACGGCCTGTTCACCGGCGGCCTCGGCGTTCATTACGGCGCACGCCGCATTGGCGCCAATATCGTTCCGATCTCGGCGGGCAATACCAAACGTCAGTTGATGATCATGCGCGACTTTGGCACCACGCTGCTGACCTGCACACCGTCCTACTCGCTCTTCCTCGCCGAAGCGGCAAAGGAAGAAGGCATAGACTTCCGAGCATTGCCGCTCAAGGCCGGCTGCTTTGGCGCCGAGCCGTGGAGCGAAAACATGCGCGTCGAGATTGAAGACAAGCTCAATATCCACGCCCACGACATCTACGGCCTGACCGAACTGATCGGCCCCGGCGTTGCTTCGGAGTGTGCCTGCAAAGATGGCCTGCACTTCAACGAAGACTACTTCTATCCCGAAATCATCAACCCGGAAACCGGCGAAGTCCTGCCCGACGGCGAGAAGGGCGAACTGGTGATCACCAGCTTGCAGCGCGAAGGTTCGCCGCTGCTGCGCTACCGCACGCGCGACATCACCTATCTGATGCGCGAGCCGTGCCCCTGCGGCCGCACCTCGGTGCGCATCCACCGCCTGCTCGGCCGCACCGACGACATGATGATCGTGCGCG
>CAIVZW010000319.1 GCA_903910495.1 uncultured beta proteobacterium | reverse complement strand
GGAAATCATCGCCGCGTTTGACGCGGCGCGGCGCGGCGAAGCCGTCCAGCCCGACACCAGTGGCTGGTCAACCGATGGCCTGGTCGACGGCTACTGGTTCGGCCAAGCCGGCATCGTCTCGCAGCACAGCGCTTGAACAAAGCAAGGAGTTTGATCATGACCAACAGCTTTCTCAAATCGCTCACCATTCCGCGTTTCAGGCTCCCCGGTTTTGTCTCGGCCGTCGGCAGCAAGCTGCCGCAGTGGCCGCACGCGCTGGTGCTGACCACCGGCCTCAACGCCGTACTCAAGATGAAGCTGCTGCCTGAAGACAGCCTCAACCTGCTCGAAGGGCGCAGCATCCTGGTCGACGTGCTCGATAGTGGTGGCCGTGCGTACTTTACCTATCGCGGCGGCCTGTTCCGCCCGCTGTTCACCCCGCCTGAAGTGCCTGACCTCGCCTTCCGCGCCAATCTTTCGGCCTTTCTGCAACTCGTCGCACGGCAGGAGGACCCGGATACGCTGTTCTTCAACCGCGAACTATGCATTGAGGGCGACACCGAACTCGGGCTGGTCGTGAAGAACATGCTCGACGCCGTGGAATGGCCCGAATTGCCCCGCTTTCCGGGCATGCCGGCGTTTCGTCACTAGCCGGCCGATTAAAGAATTCACATAAAACCAGGGAGTCCGAGCAATGCCGATCTGGAACAAGGAAGCCGAGTGCGCCTCAAGCGAAGCGCGACAGAAACTGCAACTGGAGCGCCTGCAAAAAACAGTCGAACGGGTCTATTCGCGCGTACCTTTCTACCGCAAGAAACTCATCGAGGCAGGCCTTAATCCGGACTCGATCACCAACCTGAAAGACCTCGCCAGGATCCCCTTTACCACCAAGTACGAACTGCGCGAGACCTACCCCTACGGTCTGCTCGCCTGCGATCAGGCCGAACTGGTTGAAATCCACACTTCGTCGGGCACCACCGGCACACCGGTCGTCGGCGCCTACACCGCCACCGACATCGACATGTGGTCGGAAGTCATGGCGCGTACCCTGTCGATGGCCGGCTGCGTCAAGGGCGACACGGTGCAGAACGGCTACGGCTACGGCCTGTTTACCGGCGGCCTTGGCGTGCATTACGGCGCGCGCCGCATCGGTGCCAACATCATCCCGATTTCCTCGGGCAACACCCGCCGCCAGTTGATGATCATGCGCGACTTCGGCACCACGCTGCTCACCTGCACGCCATCGTACTCGCTTTTCCTCGCCGAAGCGGCCAGGGAAGAAGGCATCGACTTCCGCGCCTTGCCGCTCAGGGCCGGCTGTTTCGGTGCCGAGCCGTGGAGCGAGAACATGCGCGTCGAGATCGAGAGCAAGCTCAACATCAGCGCGCACGACATCTACGGACTGACCGAACTGATCGGCCCCGGCGTCGCTGCAGAGTGCGAACACAAGAACGGCCAGCACTTCAACGAAGACTACTTCTATCCCGAGATCATCAACCCGGAAACCGGCGAAGTCCTGCCCGACGGCGAGAAGGGCGAACTGGTGATCACCAGCCTGCAGCGCGAAGGTTCGCCGCTGCTGCGCTACCGCACGCGCGACATCACCTATCTGATGCGCGAGCCGTGCCCCTGCGGCCGCACCTCGGTGCGCATCCACCGCCTGCTCGGCCGCACCGACGACATGATGATCGTGCGCG
>CAIVZW010000318.1 GCA_903910495.1 uncultured beta proteobacterium | reverse complement strand
TAGCTGGTCCCGGCGTAGGCGACATTGCCTTCCCGGTCGCTCGTCTCGGCGAGCAGATAGACGTTGCCCGGCTCGCTGGTTTTCGGTTCGCAAAGGAACTTGCCGCGCGAGTCGCTGCGGCCAGTGCAGACGACACCGAGGTCGGCAAATTCGCTGTGATTCTCGAAGGCGTAGAAGCCGCCGACGATGCGTTTGCGGTGGCTGTAGTCGATGCGCCGCTTGGCGCTGACCTTGACCGGCACATCGGCTACCGGCTTGCCCAGCGTATTGAGGACGACAATCTCGACGGCCCCGTTCTCCTTGACCGACGCCCAGTCCCTGACGCGGATACCGGCCACCACGCTGGCCGGCGCCAGTTCGACCGAGCCGTGTAGGGTCTGGATCTCGCCGTTCGGATCGGCAAAGCTCATTTCGGCATAGACCTCGCTCGGCCCCTTGACTTTGGCAGGCAGCGGCACGGACAGCTTGCCCGAACCGGCGTTGTCGAGCGTCACCGGCAGCTTGTTGGCAAGCAGTTGCTCGCGTTCGCGGCCATCATCGACGGCGAACGCCGAGCGCCCCTGCTCGTCAAAATCGACGAGGAAACTGAAGCCCTCATAGCCCTTGTACTCCGGCCAGCGCGGCCGCAGCGTGGCCGACACGTCGACCCTGGCGCCCCTGGCCGCGCCGCCGTTGAGGTAGGACAGCGCGAGCACCAGCGGCACGTCCTTCGGCGCCACCAGCCGTCCTGGAACACCCTGCACGCTGCCGGTAAACACCGGCAGGCGGAAGTCGGACACATTGAAGCTGGCGGTCGCGGCACTGCCACCCCTGCCATTCGGCGCGCTACGCAGTTCGACCTGGTAGGAGCCGCGCTTGGCCGACTCCGGAATCTTCCACTGGTTGGTGGCCACTCCCCGGTTGTCCCAGCTCAGCGGCTGGCGGAACTCGTCGCCACTGCCGTCATGGCGGATCACCAGTTCGGTCGGCAAACTAGCCGCCTCGGGGAAGGCGAAGGAACGGCTGCCGCGCTCGCGTGCGATGTGCTTCATCGACAGTGTCTGCCCGGCGCGTAGCAGGCTTCGATCAAGAATCGTGTGAATCTTGCGCGCTTCGCTGTCGCCCCAGGTGTCGACGCCAAAACGCCACGGCTCAATACCCTCGTTCCAGTCCGAACGCACGAAGCTGTAATCCTCGCCGAGTCGCGCGCTGGCAAACAGGAAATTGGCCTCCTTGCAGTTTGGTTCGGCGGGAAGCGCCGCTTCAATCAGCGCCCGCCCCTGGGCGTCACTGCGCCCCTGCCACAGCGACTTGCCGTCACAGTCCGAAACCCGCACTTCGGCACCGGCGACCAGCTTGCCGCTATCGAGCGCCGTCACCCAGACCAGCGCGCTGTCCCTGCCGCGCTTGAGGTGCACGGAGAGGTTGGTGACCAGCGCCGTGGTGCGCACGTACATCGGCTTCGGTGTACTGAGCAGCGCGGCGCCGAGCATCCGGCTTTCGATTTCGACAATGTGGAAACCGGGTTTCTGCAGCGGAATGCCGACCACTTCGAATTCCGCGCTGCCGCCGGGCTTGGGCAACTCGCGCCGGGACACCCCGGCCTTGTCCTTGAGAAAGGGCAGTTCGCGGGCATAGTACGGGTCATCGTAATCGCGCGCTTCCTTGCCCGCGACTATCCTGTAGCTTTTTGTCTGCTGCTCGAAGCGGGCGATGGCCTTGATCGCGGCGATCACTTCGGCATCGTCGCTCAGGCGCTGGGCGGCAAAGCGATGCGCGTTCTCGGCGGGCATCTGCAGATTGGCTACCGGCAGGCTGGCTTCGACATTGCGCAGCGTGACCGGAAGCACCCCGCCTTCCTTCAGCTCGACGATACCGAAGGCGCCGGGGAATTTGGCCAGCGGCGGCAGCGTGCCGGTACGCACCGTAAGTGGGAAGCTGGCGGCGTTGGACAAGGCACGGCCGGCCTCATCTTTCAGGTCGGCCGGCAGTTCAATCTTCAGTTCGGCGTTCTGCGCGAAGGGGCGCTTGAAGACGAGGTCACGCACGGTGTTCTCACGGCTGCCCTCGCCGTCCTGCGCCTGGGGTGAGCGCGTACCCTCGGGTGAAACCAGGCGGGCACTGGCGGCCTGCTTGGCCTCCACCGGCACCGAGAATTCGATGCGCAGGTCGGAAAGCGGCGAGCACGGGGCCGTCGGTTTTTCGCGTTCGCAGGTGAAACTGGCACGGAAAGGCTCGCGCACGACGTAGGGGAAACCCTCGCTGCGGCTGGCTTTGGCGCCATTCTCGGCTTCAACCCCCTGGCCCCAGACCAGGCGAATTTTCACCCCGGCCGGCAAGCGTTCGGAACAGGCAATGGCCAGCGAACCCGGCTGTACTTTCTGATGCTGGGCTGCGAGGATTTCGTTGCGCGTGGCATCGGGCAGGATGCGTACCGGAATGCGGTTGCCGACGCCATCGGCTTCGCACCAGACGTTGCGCTCGACTGATTCGCGTTTGAGCACACTGCTGGCGTCGATCAGGAAAGCCTGGTCTTCTTCGATCGCTGCGCTGGGACG
>CAIVZW010000317.1 GCA_903910495.1 uncultured beta proteobacterium | reverse complement strand
GCCGGGCAAGGTTCTGCACAATCGTGACCGGGTGCTGACCGGTAGCGACGCGCGTTTGCTGATTCAGCTGGCCGAAGGCAGTGCGGTCAGGCTGGGCGAAAACGCGCAACTTGAGCTCAATGCATTGGGCCGACGCGAAGGGCGGGTGTTTACGGCCGTACTGGATGTCACCAAAGGGGCTTTCCGGTTTACCACCGGCGTTTTCTCGAAACTGCACCAGCAACGTGCAGTCAATGTTCGCATCGCAACGATCACCGCCGGTATCCGCGGTACCGACCTGTGGGGCAGCGCGAATGCCGAGCGTGATCTGGTCTGCCTGCTAGAAGGCCGGATCACGGTATTTCATCCTCAGGACCAGGGCCGCGAGCTGGGCGAAGCGCTGAGTTTCTACGTGGCCCCCAAAGGGGCGGCGCCATTGGCCATCGGCAAGGTGGATGCCGTGCAGGTCGGCCAGTGGGCTGCCCAGACCGAAATGCAACCGGGCTCGGGCTATGCCCGGCGCGGCGGTCGATGGAAGGTCGAACTGGCGACCGTCGCCAGCGAGATCGACACGCTGGCCTTGTACGACCGTGCCCGTGCGGCGGGTTACGCCGTGCGCATCAAGCCGCTAACGGCGGAAGGCGGGGGCTATCGTTATTCGGTACGCGTGACCCAGTTGCCGTCAAAGGCGGAAGCCGAGATCCTGTCGAGCAAGCTGGCCGGAACGCTGGAACTGGCATCGACGATGGTGACGCGCTATTGATGCAAAATAAGCAAGGCAAATGCGATTACGGTGGTGTTTCTTAATGCGCGTGAGGCTCATGTCGGGCGACCGGTATAATCCGCACTGCTTCCGCGAAACTACCGTCCATGTCCGATCTGCTTGCCCATCTCAATCCGCCGCAACTGGCTGCCGTTACCCTGCCGCCGCAGCATGCCCTGATTCTTGCCGGAGCGGGTAGCGGCAAGACGCGCGTACTGACGACGCGCATCGCCTGGCTGATTTCGACCGGGCAGGTCGGGCCGCAGGGCATCCTGGCTGTGACCTTCACCAACAAGGCGGCGAAGGAAATGCTGGCGCGACTTTCGGCGATGCTGCCGATCAATACCCGCGGCCTGTGGATCGGCACCTTCCACGGTCTGTGCAACCGGCTGCTGCGTGCGCATCACCGCGACGCCGGCCTGCCGGCGCTGTTCCAGATTCTCGATTCGGCCGACCAGTTGTCGGCGATCAAGCGGCTGCTGAAAAATCTCAATGTCGATGACGAAAAGTATCCGCCGCGCGAACTGGCAGGCTTCATCAACGCGCACAAGGAGCAGGGCATCCGGGCTGCACAGGCCGAGGCCTACGACGATTACACCCGGCGCCGGGTCGAGCTTTACGCCGAATACGACGCGCAGTGTCAGCGTGAGGGCGTGGTCGACTTCGCCGAACTGCTGTTGCGTTCCTACGAGTTGCTGAAGCGCAACGAGCCGCTGCGCCGCCATTACCAGGAGCGTTTCCGGCACATTCTGGTCGACGAATTTCAGGATACCAATGTCCTGCAGTACAAGTGGCTCAAGTTGCTCGCGGGACGAGCGGAGAACGGTTCCGCCGCCGAGCCGCCTCAAAGCGGAACCTCACAAAGCATGGAGCGCAGTGAACCGTGGTCACCCCCTTCCCCGGGAAGGGGGGCGGGGGGAAGTGCCGTCATTTTCGCGGTGGGTGACGACGACCAGTCGATCTACGCCTTCCGTGGCGCCGAAGTCGGCAACATGCGCGACCTCGAACGTGAATTTGCAATCGAAAACGTGATCCGCCTCGAACAGAACTACCGCTCGCACGGCAATATTCTCGATGCAGCCAATGCGCTGATCCGGAATAATCGTGGCCGCCTCGGCAAGAACCTGTGGACTGAGGCCGGCGCGGGCGAGTCAATCCGCGTTTTCGACGGGTTCTCGGATATCGACGAAGCGCGCTTTGTCGTCGATGAGGCGCGCGACCTGGTGCGCGACGGCTTTTCGCGCAGCCAGATTGCCCTGCTCTATCGCTCCAACGCCCAGTCGCGCGTCCTCGAGCATCAGCTGTTCACGGCGGGCGTGCCCTACCGCGTCTATGGGGGGCTGCGCTTTTTTGACCGTCAGGAAATCAAGCATGCATTGGCCTATCTGCGCTTGATCGCCAACTCCGATGACGATACGGCGTTTTCCCGCGTAGTTAATTTTCCGACGCGCGGCATCGGGACACGCAGCATCGAAGCTCTCCAGGAGGCTGCACACCGGGCCAACTCCAGCCTCTACAACGCCGCCGCCAGCCTGGGTGGAAAGGCGGGAGCATCGGTCGGTAATTTCATCCGGCTGATCGAAACGCTGCGCGCCGAAACGCAGGCGCTGCCCTTGCCGGAAATCATCGATCATCTCATCGACAAAAGCGGCCTGCGTCAGCATTACCTTGCGGAGAAAGAAGGGCGCGAGCGGCTGGAAAATCTCGATGAACTGATCAACGCGGCGACCAACTTCCTGCTGGAGGAAGCCGACACCTTTTCCAATCCGGCTGAAAGCAATCCGCTGGCGTCTTTTCTGGCGCATGCCTCGCTCGAAGCCGGCGAGCATCAGGCCGGCGAGGGCCATGAAGCAGTACAGTTGATGACCGTGCATGCGGCCAAGGGACTGGAATTCGACGTGGTATTCATCACCGGGCTGGAGCAGGGGTTGTTCCCGCACGACAACGCCGCACAGGAACGTGACGGTCTGGAGGAAGAGCGGCGGCTGATGTATGTGGCGATGACGCGCGCGCGCAAGCGGCTTTATCTCTCGCACGCGCAAACGCGTATGCTGCATGGCCAGACGCGCTACTGCCTGCCTTCGCTCTTTCTTGAAGAACT
>CAIVZW010000316.1 GCA_903910495.1 uncultured beta proteobacterium | reverse complement strand
GCCAATGCCCGGGCCAAGGAACGCATCGCTGATCTGCAGGATTTCGTGCGCCGCTTCTCGGCCAACAAGTCCAAGGCCAGGCAGGCGACCTCACGCGTGAAGCTGATCGAAAAACTGCGGCCGGAAGACATGAAGCCGTCGTCACGCCAGTACCCGTGGATCCGCTTCGAATACGACGAGAAGGAAAAACTGCACCGTCAGGCCGTGGAGGTCGAGAACCTCTGCTTTGCCTATCCGGGCAGCGACCGCAAAATCATCAATGCGCTCGACCTGAGCCTTAATGCCGGGGACAAGCTGGCCGTGATCGGCGAAAACGGGGTCGGCAAATCGACCCTGCTCAAGCTGCTGATGGGTGAGCTGAAACCACAGTACGGCCACGTCAAATGGACGGAAAAAGCCCGGCTCGGCTATTACGCACAGGATCACGCCGACGATTTCAGGAGCAACGCCAGCCTCACCGACTGGGTCGCCGAGTACGCGCGAGCCAACGCAGCCGAAGGCGAGGATCTGGAAACACTGATTCGCGGCACGCTGGGGCGATTGCTGTTTTCGGGCGATGAAGTGCGGAAAGCGGTCAAGGTTATTTCCGGCGGTGAGCAGGGGCGCATGATCTTCGGCAAGCTGATGCTGATGAAGAACAACGTTCTGGTGATGGACGAACCAACCAACCATCTGGACATGGAGTCGATCGAATCGCTTAATACGGCGCTGGAAAAATTCAAGGGGACCATGGTTTTCGTCTCGCACGATCGCGAGTTCGTTTCCTCGCTGGCGACACGCATTCTCGAAATCCGCATGGACGGCACGCCGGTCAACTACCTCGGCAACTACGAGGAATACCTTGCCAGCCAGGGCATCGACTAAGGTTTCTACCCATGTTCAGCCGACGACTTGCCTCGCTCATCCTTCGCCTGCTCGGCTGGCGTTCTGCATTCACCCCGCCGCCGGGGCCCAAGTCGGTGATCATGTTCTATCCGCACACCTCGAACTGGGATTTCCCCTTCGGTCTGCTGTTCAAGTTCAACCATGACCTGATAATCCACTGGGCCGGCAAGGACTCACTGTTTCGCTGGCCGTTGAGGCGGCTTTTCATCCGGCTGGGTGGCGTCCCGATCAACCGGCGCGAACGGACCGGAATGATTGCTCAACTGCTTGATGTTTTTACCAGAAGTGAGAGCTTCCACATCTGTATCGCGCCGGAAGGAACCCGCTCCAGAACCGACCACTGGAAATCCGGTTTCTACCGCCTGACCCTAGCGGCAAACGTGCCGCTCGGACTAGGTTTCATCGACTACGCCAGCCGGCGTGTCGGGGTTGAGGACTGGGTCACCTTGAGTGGCAATGAAGAAACCGACCTCGACATGCTGCGCCGCTACTACGCCGACAAGAAGGCTTATGCTCCGGAGAAGGCCGGCGAGATTCGCTTCAGGTCATCCTGAGTCCGCCACTTGGCCGCACGTTGAATCCCTTGCACCAACGCTCAGCATTTCCGGGTCAGGGCTTCGGTACCCTGGCCGCGGCTTCAGCCTCTTCCCTGGCGTCTTCACTGGCCTTTCGGGCCGCCCGCTTGGCGTCCTTTTTTTCTCTTTCTTCCTGCCTGGTCTGGCGTTGTGCCTGCTCGGCGGCTGATTTCCGGCGCCCTTCGACCGCCCGCTCGGCGTTCTTTTTTGCTCTTTCTTCCTGTTTGGCCTGGCGTTGCGCCTGCTCAGCGGCTGATTTCCGGCGCCCTTCGGCCGCCTGCTGGGCTTTGGCGGCAATTTTCTCTTCCCGCTCGCTGGCCCTGGCCTCATTGGTGCTGCGAAATTCCTTGCCCTGCTCCTTCTGTTCAGCCTCGCGACGTGGAGTGTCGGCAATGCGCTGCGCTTCCCTTGCATCAACCTCGGCGCGCTTGGCCTCACGCTGGAATTCCCTGGCCGGAATATCCACATTGCGTGCCTCGATCACCGACCGGGTGTAATGATTTTTGGCGTCCTCCAGACAACCGCTGACCAGGATTTTCCGGTAGCAGGCATCCTGCTCGGCGGCGTAACGCTCCTCGGCCGATTTGAGCATGGCCTTTGCCCGCTCGCGCTGGGAACTCGCCTGTTCAAGAGTCTGCGGTACGGCTGGCGCGGCACCTGGCACAGGCGTTTGCGCCCGGAGCGGGGGGCTGAGCAGCAGTGAAAAAGCAAACAGACCGGGAATCAGCGAACGGCGAATCAACATCATGGGTTTCCTCCGAGGCCGTAAACTAGACGGTTTTACGTCATGACGCCAGAGCCGGCACTGATTTTGCGGGAATTCTGACGCATGAATGCAGCTGCAGTTTGGTAGAATGCTTGGCTGTAGTTCATTCATCCCGGATTGTCCATTTTGCGAAATCTGGGAGAAAACCCGTTCGTGGTGAGCTTGTCGAACCATGAACGGCCCTTCGACAGGCTCAGGGCGAACGGGTTTTGGGCTATGGATAATCTGAGTTCATCGCACCGGGAGTTTTTCGTGAAGATCGTCTGCCTCGACCTTGAGGGCGTGCTTGTCCCCGAAATCTGGATCACGTTCTCGGAGCGTACCGGCATTCCGGAGCTGCGTCGCACCACGCGCGATGAGCCGAATTACGACACGCTGATGAAATCCCGCCTCAAGCTGCTGGCCGTGAACAAGCTGGGCCTGCCGGATATCCAGAAGGTGATCTGCGAGATGGGGCCGATGCAGGGCGCGCGCGAGTTTCTCGACAAGCTGCGCGAGGACTACGAGGTGATCATTCTCTCGGACACGTTCTACGAATTCGCTCACCCGCTGATGCGCCAGCTGGCCTGGCCAACCCTGTTCTGCCACAGCCTTGAAACCGACGCCAATGGGGTGGTGGTCAATTACCACCTGCGCATGCCCGAGCAGAAGCGCGAAGCCGTCAAACGCTTCAAGCAAATGAACTTCACCGTGGTCGCCGTTGGTGATTCCTACAACGACACCGCGATGCTCGGAGAAGCGCACGCCGGCATTCTCTTTCACCCGCCAGAAAACGTCATCCGCGAGTTTCCGCAATACCCGGTGACCCTCAACTACACCGATCTGCGCGCGGCAATCGACCGGGCATTTGCCGGCGTGGCGGGCTGAACCCATGCATTCGAAGCGTTTCTATACACTGTCTGCGTCCTGTCCGGACCGGGTCGGCATCATTGCCCGTGTTTCCGGTTTCGTTGCCGAACACCACGGCTGGATTCTTGAATCGAGTTATCACTCCGACGACGCCTACGGCAGCAGCCGCTATTTCATGCGCCTGGAAGTTAAAGCAGATTCGCTGCCTTTCCACCTCGCCGAGTTCCGCGAACGCTTCCGTCCGATCGCCGAAGAACTGGAAATGGACTGGAAGATTTCCGATTCGGCGGTGAAAAAACGCGTGGTTATCCTGGTCAGCAAGCAGGAACACTGCCTTTACGACTTGCTGGCACGCTGGCAGTCGAAGGAACTCGACATTGAGATCCCCTGCATCATCTCCAATCACGACACCTTCAAAGGTTTTGTCGAATGGCACGGCATCCCCTTCCATCACGTGCCGGTCAGTTCAGACAACAAGGAAGCGGCCTACGCCG
>CAIVZW010000315.1 GCA_903910495.1 uncultured beta proteobacterium | reverse complement strand
GTTGTTAAGGGCAATGGATTGCGTCGCAATAACATTCAGGTAACTGACAGTTCCGGCCTTGTACTGATTGACTGACAGCGCCATTGATTCCCGCGCCGAATTCGCTGCTTCCTCTTGAACTCGCGCCTCTTCATCAAGAATCCGTAGTGCAGACAGGTTGTCTTCCACCTGTTGGAAACTCGTAAGTACGGTTTGCCGGTACGCGGCCACAGTCGCATCGTAGGCGGCAATGGCCTGTTTGGTCTGGGCGCTGCGCGCCCCGCCGTCGAACAAAGTGTACCCCAGTGCCGCCGGGCCTAAAGCCCAAAAATATCCCGGAACGGAAAGCAGATTTGCTATGCCCGTGGAATATAGATCCGCGATACCGGTGCTCTGATAACCCGTGGAGGCGGACAAAGTCAGGGCCGGGAAGTACGCTGCCTTTGCCACGCCGATCTGGGCATTAGCCGCAGCAACGGCGCGCTCAGCCGAGGCGACATCAGGTCGGCGTTCAAGAAGATCGGAAGGAATAACTGTCGGAATCTGCGGCGGTGTTGTGACAATCGGCGTCGGGGGAATGGAAAAATCAGCCGGCGCTTTGCCGATCAGCAGGGCAATGGCGTGTTCGAGTTGTGCACGCTGTACTCCGATATCAATGGCCTGTGCCTGGGTGGTCTTGAGCTGTGTCATGGCCAGGGCAACATCGGCCTTGGCGGCTACGCCGGCGGCGTACCTGTTTTTGGTAAGCATGAGCGCCTTCCGGTAGGCGGCAACGGTGTCGTCGAGGATCTTCTGCTGTGCATCCAGGGTGCATAAGAGGAAGTAATTCTGTGCAACTTCCGCCTGCAGGGAAAGCCGTAAGGCCTGCAGGTCGGCGGCGCTGGCCTGGGCGCTGGCCGTGTTTGATTCAACCTGGCGTCGCACGCGGCCCCAGATATCGATCTCCCAACCGGCGCTTAAGGAGGCTAAATGCTGGTTTGCCGTATCCGTTCCTGCCGTGCCGGTATTTCCTGATTGACGGGAACGCGTATAGGCCGCAGTGGCGGCGATTGTGGGGAAATAGCCTGCCCGTGCTCCCTGTACCATGGCCAGCGCTTGGCGGTACATGGCTTCCGCCTGTGCCAGCGACTGGTTGGATATGGTAACCTGTTCCTGAAGAGAGTTCAGCAAGGGATCGTTGAATGCCGTCCACCATTTGGCCGCTATTTCCTGGTCGCGGGGTTGGGCCTGCTTCCAGCCCTTGAGCTCCTTGAATGTTATCGGTACGGTGACCTGCGGCCGTTTGTAATCCGGCCCGACAGTACAGCCGAAGACCATTGCCAAAGCCATCAAGGCAACGCATCTATGCCACGTTTTCATCATATCTGGATTCCTCCGCTTTCCCCCAAGACGAGTTCCTGTCTCCCCCCTTTACGTTTTATGGCGGACAGACACCAAAGCCGGAAACGGTCGAGGTATAAATACACAACCGGTGTCGTATAGAGTGTCAGCATCTGACTGAAAATCAGGCCGCCAACGATAGAGATGCCCAGTGGACGTCGCAATTCAGCTCCATCCCCGGCACTGAGCATGAGCGGTATCGCCCCGAGCAGGGCCGCCGTGGTTGTCATCATGATCGGCCGGAAACGAATCAGGCAGGCCTCGTATATCGCCTCCCGCGAGCTTCTTCCCTGGCTTCGTTCCATCTCCAGGGCGAAGTCGATCATCATAATGGCATTCTTCTTCACGATACCGATCAGCAGGATAACGCCGATCAGCGCCATAATGCTGAATTCCGTACGGAACATGATCAGGGCGAGGAGGGCGCCGACCCCGGCCGAGGGCAAGGTGGAAATAATGGTGATCGGATGAACATAGCTTTCATACAGTACGCCAAGCACGATATAGATGGTGCACAGCGCAGCGAGAATCAGCCAGGGCTGGCTTTGCAGGGAAGCTTGAAATGTTCGGGCCGTGCCCTGGAAGCTGCCGCGGATGGAACCCGGGACGCCGATACGGTTCATGGTATCGCTGATGGCTTCGGTGGCTTCCGAGAGTGAGGCGCCGGGGGCCAGATTGAAGGAGATGGTGGAAGCGGCGAACTGCCCCTGATGATTGACCGACAAAGGCGTATTGTTCAGCCCGTACGATGCAAAGGCCAGCAGCGGCACTTGGGCTCCTGCCGGAAACTGTGCGCTGGCAGGTACGCTGACGTAAACATCACGGAGCGCTTCGGAACTCTGTCCGTACCGGGGCGCCACTTCCATGACAACCCGGTACTGATTAAGGGGGTTATAGATTGTGGATACCTGCCGCTGACCAAAGGAGTCGTTCAGGGTGGCATCGATGAGCGCTGTTGTCACTCCCATACGCGAAGCAGTGTTACGATCAATGTTGATTGCTGTTTGCAGTCCCCGGTCCTGCTCGTCCGTGTTGACATCTACCAGTTGCGGAAGCTGCCCCAAAGCATCGCGGATCTTCTTTTCCCAAGTCCTTAGTTCGGTGAGATCTTCGGCCTGGAGGGTATACTGGTACATGGCCCCCGACGAGCGGCCACCCACGCGGATGTCCTGTACCGGCTGCAGAAACAGGCGGGCCCCCGGTTCCCTGGCCAGTTTGGGGCGCAGGCGCGCCATCACGATGTCGGATGAAACTTTTCGTTCGGCGAGTGGCTTCAGAGTCACGAACATGAAGCCGGAGTTAATCTGGCCGCCGCCGGTAAAGCCGGCGATAGTGGCGACCGCCGGATCCTGCCGGACAGTATTCATCATGTTGATCAATATCCGCTGCATGGATTGAAAGGAGATATTCTGGTCGGCCTGGATGCTGCCTGTTAATCGCCCCGTGTCCTGTTGGGGGAAGAATCCCTTCGGGATAACCACATACAGGTAGACGTTCAGGCATACCGTCGCCAGCAAAATGAGCATCATCAGCGGTCCATGTCTAAGCGCCCAGCCAAGCGAGCGTTCATACAGGGAAAGCATGGACTTGAACATACGCTCACTGCTTCGATAGAACCAGCCGCGTTTCAGCTCATCTGCGGGCTTGAGAATGCGCGCGCACATCATCGGTGTCACCGTGAGCGAGACTACCAGCGATACTACGACCGCCGCCGAGAGGGTGACGGCAAACTCGCGGAAAATCCTGCCGATGATACCGCCCATAAGCAGAATGGGAATAAAAACGGCAATCAGGGAGAGGCTCATGGACAGCACTGTGAATCC
>CAIVZW010000314.1 GCA_903910495.1 uncultured beta proteobacterium | reverse complement strand
CGCAAGGCTTCGTATTGGCGATGGGTGGAGTTGGTCGGCTGGAGAATAACCTGGCCCGGGTCCGTTATGTTTGTGTGTTTATTGGCAATAAACTTCGCCACAATGTGAAATAAACACGCCCTGTCAACCCAAAACTACCATATGCGGTAGCAAAAACCGCTGCCACCACTGCATATAGCCTTTTCCAACCGGCTCGTAAAACAAGACTGGTAGTAAGAGCACCTGCAGAAATAGTCTTGTGACCTTGTGGCCACTATATGATCAGTACACTGCTTCTATAACGTCTTAAGAAAAACGCCGGCAGAAACTCAAAGCAACGGCGATAGAATGCACCCAAAAAGTTAGGCCCCCTCCACCGATGGGAATTCAGGCTAGGTGTCTAGCCGGAACTATTGGCGTCGATAGGCCTATGCCATATAACGTCAGTTTTTCAATTTCCAGAGCTTTGTGAGTGATATCGTCATCTCGGTCGAACACCTAGGCAAGAAATACCGCCTGCATCATCAAAAAGAGCGGCAGCGCTACGTGGCACTCCGCGACGTCCTTGCCGATGGGGCGAAGTCCATAACCCGGCGCCTCTGGTCGGTCGTCCGCGGTCCTGCGCTCCCTAGTCCGTCTCAGGAGGACTTCTGGGCACTGCGCGGCGTCTCGTTCGAGGTCAAGCAAGGCGAGTCGGTAGGCATCATCGGGCGCAATGGGGCGGGGAAAAGCACGCTGTTGAAGATTCTCAGCCGCATCACAGAGCCGACGACGGGACGCATTACTATTCGAGGCCGCGTGGCCAGCCTGCTGGAAGTCGGCACTGGTTTCCATCCCGAACTAACCGGGCGGGAGAACGTTTTTCTCAACGGCGCAGTTTTGGGAATGACTCGGGGCGAAATACGAAGGAGGTTCGACGACATCGTGGCGTTTGCTGAGGTAGAGAAATTCCTCGACACGCCAGTAAAACGATACTCCTCGGGAATGTATGTTCGTCTGGCCTTTTCAGTCGCTGCTCATGTGGACCCGGACATTCTAATCCTTGACGAAGTGCTCGCGGTGGGGGACACCGCTTTTCAGCAGAAATGTTTGGGAAAGATGGGCGATGTGGCAAAGAGAGGCCGCACGGTGCTGTTCGTAAGCCACAACATGGGTGCAGTAGCAGAGCTTTGCCCCAAATGCGTCTTGCTTGTGGGGGGAAGCGTCCACAGTACGGGTGCTTCAAAGGCGGTTATCAAAGACTACCTGACGCCGACCATGTCGGCCGGGACCGGTGACTTGCGGAACTGGCATGCAGAGCGCACGGGAGGCGGCCCAATGCGCGTCACCAGCCTAGCTGTTTGTGATGCCAGCGGCCATGAAAGAAGTGACTTTGCTTATGGCGAAGCCCTCCATTTTCACATTGGACTCTCATCAGACCGTGCGCGCCAATGTATATTAGCCCTGGCCATTCGTGACCAGGAGGGGCAAGTCATTCTGCATCTCAACAATGCAGATGACCGCGTTGCCCTCCTTGTCCTCCAAGGCCAATCCACCGCGCACGCCTCCCTCGCTTTCAATATTCTTAATGAGGGGAACTACGTCGTCACAGTGGTGCTGAGCGACACACTCGATGCCCTTCACGACAGAGTCGGAAACTGCCTTTCCTTGAGGATCAATTCACAGCATCAAGGGTCAATTCGAAGCCAAGGAGCTGTGCGAGTGGCAGTGATGTGGTCAATTGCTTCCACGCCGCAGGCGTGATCGCCTCCATTTCCCACCAATGTGAGTATGAATGTTTCGCTCTATCTTGAGGACTGCTCAAGTTGCCTAATAGCCGATGGGGTTTGTTCGGAAGGCCAAGCATTGTAACGTTCAGGGCGTGATATTTTCACATTGTTACCACGGAACAGTATGGTAAGCGTGGGGCTTTAGGTTGCTCGCTTGCTCTCCTACCGGTGCGATAAGAGACCCAGAAACAGCGTCACTATAAACGCGCCAATGCCAGTTGCGCTCGTCTCAAAGAAAGTGGTTGGTCACTGGGATCGTCGGCTTTATCGCTTCCCGCCTGCTGGGATAACTGCACTGACTGAATCAGTGGGTGGTTGGGTCCGACAACTTCTCAACTGGAAACGAAAGCAACCTCTTCCAAGCCATGGGTCGTATCGCCCGTTGGCTCTATTAAATGCCTTTTCTTCCTATTACCTTGACCAGTGGGAGTTCCAATGAGCTTTAGTGCGGTTTTTGGTCGAAGTGCTGCTACCGGGCCGCGTCGGTTGCGTTGGCGGATCTCCAACGTGTGGAAGCACGGGACCAACAGTCCGGGAACGCACCAAAAAATAGTGCAAACGCAAGTTCCTGGACAGCCTTGGGCCTTGCTGTGGAGACTCTCAGTATGCCTTTGCTTCACATTTGCTCTACTGTGCGATTGGGCCGGGTTTTTCAACCCCATCGGAAAAGTCAACCTGCTGCTTAGAGCTGCAGCCTGCCTTTTTCCCCTTGTGGAGATCGTGAGGTGGAGGTGCAAATTCCCGTTCGCAATGTCAGGTCTGCTGTTCATCATACCGTTGTTCGCCATCATCGTTCAGCAACTTGTTGGCGCGCTTATTGACTACAAATACGCGTCAGGCACTGCTTGGACAGTTTACGCTTTCTTTATCACCACCGGCGTCTGGTTCTGGGTCGGTGCCAACATCAGAGGCCACTTGCGTGAAGTCTTGACCTTGGTGCGGTGGCTGGCATATGCGTGCCTGCCATTTTGTGTTCTCTCATTCATCGCGGTTCTAGTAGGAGGCGTTGGGACGTCCGCATTTCTGGATCCTCAGAAACTGGCGGCCCGACAGAGCTACATTCTGCCGTTTTGGGGAGCGCAGCAATCGCTGATGTTTGCGTTCTGCTACTTTGCTGCGTGCTCGTTGACGCGGCCAACCAAATGGACAATTGGTTGTCTTTTGCTCTCCAGTTACAATTTAGCTAGCCTAAACAAGCAAGGTGTTTTCGTCAGCCTTTTTGTACTGGTTGCGTGCGCTATACTGTGGATATTCAAGGCCGAACGAATAGGCAGCAAGGCATGCCGCGTGTTTGTTGTGATGGGTACCTTGGCCTTCCTGCTGGCGGGGTGCGGTCTTTGGCTGCAGAACACGACCTCTGGCGGTGCTGCCAGGGACTATATTTTGAAGCGGCACTTTCACATAACAGATACCTCAAATGTTGGGCCATTGTTCAGTATGGAGGCGATAACCACGGCGTCGGCGGGCCGCATGGACGTAGTTTGGGTGCTTGCGTGGCAGCGAATACTCCAAAACCCGGTCATTGGGAGCGGCTTTACTCAACCCCTAGGAGGTGTGCCCCATGCGCATAACGCGGTACTTGACATGCTGTTGGGCATGGGCCTGCTTGGGTTCGTGCCGTTTGCTTACGGAAATGTCTTATGCATGCATCGTGGTATTCGCAGTTATCTTGGGTGCGGAACCGAGATTAAACAAGTAACGCTATTGTGCTGCATATTGTACGTGTTGTCATACTTCTTTGCAAATATGGGTGATTTGCAGAGGCTGTGGATTAGTTCCTCGCTGCTGTACGGACTGGGTCTGGGCGTTCTCTATGGGGGGGGGG
>CAIVZW010000313.1 GCA_903910495.1 uncultured beta proteobacterium | reverse complement strand
TTGGAACTCAAAGGGAAAGTTCTCGGGATCATAGGGTTCGGAAAAATCGGACGCGCAGTTGCGCAACGTGCCATGGGTTTTGGTCTCCAGATAATATTCTTTGATCTCATTGAGAAAGCTGATCATCGGTTTCGCGAACTCGATCAGTTGTTAGCAGAAGCAGACATCGTCTCATTGCATGTCCCGCTGACGCCTGACACTCGCCATCTAATGAATGCCGAACGGTTTTCATCCATGAAGCCAGGGAGTATTTTTATAAACATGGCACGCGGGAAAACCATGGATGAGGCTGCGCTAGTGGCTGCCCTGCAAAAAGGGCATATCGGTGGAGCAGGACTCGATGTCTTCGAAGACGAACCAAAGGTGACCCCTGCTCTCTTGACGATGAAAAACGTCGTTCTGACTCCCCATATTGGTGGAGGTACTCGCGAGTCAAGAGAGGTTACTCGCCGTCTCGCTTGTGAAAACGTCGCGGCTGTCTTGCAAGGCAGTGCTCCTCTGACGCCCGTCAATATCGTGACCGCTCGTTCCTGAGCCCGAAGGTAACCGATCTATGTCAGAGACATTCTGACCCCTTTAGTGTTGGATGTTATGGTTTTCAATACAATCGCCCTGCCTGCAGGTTGATACAGACAAGATAGAATCCGGCACCCCAAGGGTACTTGAGCCCAAGGCCCCGTTGCCTTTGGGGCGCTTTCGATTGATTCCGGGTCTTCCATGCCGCGCATTCTTGTTGAACGTTTCACCGTGGGTTCTGCCTCCATCGACATGAACGGGCACATCGATAATCAGGAATACGTCCGCTGGATGCAGAACATCGCGACCGCTCATTCGCAGGCGCAGGACTGGTCACTGGCCCGTTACCTCGAAACGAAAACGACCTGGGTGATCCGCTCCCATTTCATCGAATACATCCGCGTGGCATTTCCGGTCGTCACCGACCCGGGTAAAATCAGTGCGCTGATCGCCGCCGCCTGAACACCGGCGGGCGAGAAGCGGTCTCACCAGGCCAATGCCTGATTCCCGGCGGGTGTAAGATGGGCAGATACGAATGCTTTATGAATTACCCGGGCATGTTTTGTCTGGGGTCTTTAAGGAGGACATATGCGCTATCTGTTGCTGCTGATTTCCCTGATTGTCTCGCTCACCCTTTCCGGTTGCGGCTACAACGCCATGCAGGCGCAGGACGAACAGATCAAGGCCAGTTGGGCCGAAGTGCTCAACCAGTACCAGCGCCGTGCCGATCTGGTGCCCAATCTGGTCAATGTGGTCAAGGGCTATGCGGCCCACGAAAAGGACGTGCTGACCCAGGTCACCGAGGCTCGCGCGCAGGTCGGTGCGCTCAAGGCCACTCCGGAACTGATCAACGATGCGGCGGCCTTTGCCAGGTTCCAGCAGGCACAGTCCCAGATGAGCTCTGCGCTGTCGCGCCTACTGGCGGTTTCCGAGAACTACCCCAATCTCAAGGCCGACGGTTCCTTCCGCGACCTGCAGGCGCAACTTGAGGGCACCGAGAACCGCGTCACTGTAGCGCGCAATCGCTACATCAAAGCGGTTCAGGAGTACAACACCACGGTGCGTTCCTTCCCATCCAACCTGACCGCCATGGTCTTCGGCTACCAGACCAAACCGAGCTTTGAAGTGGAGAACGAAAAGGCGATTTCCGTCGCGCCGAAAGTGGATTTCAACGCGCCCGCCCCTGCCGCAAAATAAATGTTCTCCCGCTTCGCCAGGCTGTTTGTTGGCCTCGTCCTGTGGCTGCCTGCAGCGGCTTGGGCCGAAGTGCCGGTGCCGCCGCTCAAGTCGCGCGTGACCGATCTGACGGCAACCCTTTCCGCCAGCCAGATCAGCGCACTGGAAAGCGAATTGCAGGCATTCGAGGCGCGTAATGGCGGCCAGATGGCCATTTTGCTGGTGCCCTCGACCCGGCCGGAAGCCATCGAGCAGTATTCGATCCGCGTCGTCGAGGCGTGGAAGCTGGGACGCAAGGGCAAGGACTACGGTCTCCTGCTGCTGGTGGCCAAAAACGACCACAGGATGCGTATCGAAGTGGGTTATGGTCTTGAGGGCGTCATCCCCGACGCCATCGCCAAGCGAATCATCGACGAAAGCATGGGC
>CAIVZW010000312.1 GCA_903910495.1 uncultured beta proteobacterium | reverse complement strand
CGCAGGTTGTCCGGCGACAGCGGCGGCTTGGGCAGCAGACTCAGGAATGTCGCCTGCAGATAGGCCAGCGCATCGGGCAGGTCAATGACCAGGCGGCGCTTGCCGATCAGCTTGCCGGTGTAATCGACCAGGTCACGCAGACTATAGACCCTGGGCCCGCACAGTTCGTAGGTCTGGCCATAGGTGGCGCGATTCGTCAGGCACGATGCCAGGGCATCCGCCACGTCGCCGACATAGACCGGCTGAAAGCGTGCGGAGCCTCCCCCGAGGGGCAATACGGGAAAAAGCCTGAGCAATGTCGCGAAGGTATTCAGGAAGGAGTCACCGGGGCCGAAGATGACGGAAGGACGGAACACGGTGACCTCCAGTTCCTGCGCGGCGCCAAGCACGACGGCTTCGCCCGCGGCCTTCGAGCGCAGATAGGCCGAGGGCGCATCGACGGCAGACCTGAGCGCACTCATATGCAGCAGGCGGCGGACGCCAGCCTGCTGCATGGCGGCGATGATTTTTCCGGGCAAGCCGACGTGGGCGGCAGCAAAACGCTTTCCGTAAGGCTCGCTGGAATCGCGATCGTGCAGGATGCCGACCAGGTTGATCACTGCATCCACGCCTTTCATCAGCGCAACCAGCACCTGCGGGTCGTGCACGTCAGCGTCCTCGGTATAGACCGTCGGCAACATAGTCAGTTGCCGGCTGTGGTCACGATGACGGGTCGGAATGATGACGCGAATGCCGCGTTCGGTGAGTCGGTTGGCGACCCAGCCGCCGACAAAACCACTGCCGCCGATCAACAGTACTTTTTTTAGTTCCATAGCACCCTGACGATGAAGCCTAGTTTCAAAGGCGTAATTTTACGGCAATTCTTCGCCCTTTGGCTCACCATCTGTACGCGCTCCGACAATACCCAGCCGGCTCTTGATCGACTGCGGTTTGCCGTCAAACAGGGTCGAATAATAGACCGAATTGCTCATGACTTTTTTCACGTAGTCGCGGGTTTCATTGAACGGAATGGACTCGGCGTAGATCGCCCCTTCCAGCGGACGATCGCCCCGCCACTTGCGCGCCCGGCCGGGGCCGGCGTTATAGGCCGCCGAGGCCAGTACCGGGTGATTGTCGAGACTCTCCATCACCAGTCGCATGTAGGTGGTGCCGAGCAGTACATTGGTCTCGGTGTCGTTGACCTGGCTCTGATTAAAATTCTTCAGGCCGATCTTTTTCGCTACCCATCTGGCGGTTGCCGGCATCAACTGCATCAGACCGGAGGCCCCTACCGTCGATTTGGCATTGGTCACGAAGCGGCTTTCCTGACGCATCAGTCCGTAGACCCAGGCGTCATCCAGTGACTGTCTTTTCGCCGCCGGCCGGATCTGTTCGCTGTACGGAGACAGGTAGCGAAGCGAGTAGTCGTGTTCGGTTTTGGTCCGGTCAGCGGCGGCGATGGCGCGATCGTAAATGCCGGCACGCTGGGCGATATCCGAGGCAGCCAGCAATTCCCGGTCACTCATGCCGCGCAGCGCCCAGTTCCATTCCTTGACGCCATCGCTCCTCAGATTGACGCGAAACAGCGCCAGACTGCGCATGATGCCCGGGTTGGCGGCAATCGGAGCAATTTCTTCCTGCGTGACCGGATTTGCCCTGGGCGGAGCCACGATCGACCATCCCAGCTCCTCATCAGCCAGATTGCCGTAGAAATTCGGCTGCCCGGAAATCTTAGCAAACAGCGTGTTAGCGTCCTCGACACGCCCGCCGGCACGGTAGGCGCGGCCCAGCCAGTAAATCCAGGCCGGCTGCCCAGCCAGTGCGGAAGGCATTTTCTCGATCGTCGATCGCACCATTTCCCAGTCATGCTCACGCAGGGCAGCACGCACTTTCCACTGGGCGACTTCGTCGGAAAGTGGCACATCGCCTGCCTTGCGATACCATTCCAGCGCTTCGCTCATGTGTCGTTGTGCTGCCTGCCAGCCGATCTGGCTCCACGCCCAGCCTTTCTCGGCAGCCTGCAAACGGCTCTCAATCCGGCTCAGTTGTTCGGCGGCCATGCGCGGGTCGTTGCGTGCAATACGGCTGATGGCCAGTGCGATCAGCTCGCGATTCATCCGGCTGGCGGCAAGGTTTGTCGGCAGCTTGACCAGCCACGACAGCGGCGAGTCACTGACCGCCAGCGCCACCTTGGCCTCAGGTGTCTGACTGGGAGGCAGATAGTTCATGCTGTAGCGTGCCGCAGGCGACCTGTTCGCTTCAAACTGCCGACGGATGCGCGCCCAGACGCCGTCGGCCAGAACGCGCTTGTCGAGAATCAGGGCTTCGAGCACCGGATAACAGGATTCGGGGGGCTCGATCAGGTTCAGCCAGAGCGGCAGTGCGTCATCGAGCATGCTGGCATCGCCGCGTAGCCGGCGACTCTGCAGGGCATAGCAGGACAACTCCTGATCGGGCTGGATCTGCAACGGGTATTCGGTATCGAATTCCGCCCATTTCTTTTGCTTGCCCAGCTGCTTCAGCCAGTCGCTACGCAGCTTCTCGGCCAGATAGCTTTTTTCGTAACGCGCCAGGAATGCCTTGATCGCTGCAGAATCAGCAGTATTCAGGTCGAGCAGTAGCCGCCAGTACTTGATGTAGGCTTCAAGATCGTGGTCCTGCAAGTCGGGGGCAATTCGCTCAAGCTTGGTACGGTCGCCGGCGTGAACGGCATCGCGCGCCGCAAGAAACCGCTCGTCGGTCGTTACCGGCGCCGCGAAAGCATGCGTCATCAACAGGGGCAGGGCGAGGAGAAAAACCGCAGGAAGAAACTTCATGATAAGCTGGAATAACCCGTAAATACTGTCTTTGAGCATACCACATGAGCGCTGGTTTGACTCCGGAAACGCCGCCCGGCCTGAGTGCCGAAGCGCGCAGCACCTATCGCCGCACGCTGCGCAGGCAGCTTGTCGAACGTCGCCTGGCGCTGCCGCCCGACAGCTTTTCCCTGCTTTGCGCAACGATCCGCGAACATTTGCGCAGCCACTTCCCGCAACTGTCGGGACTGCGCGTCGCTTTCTGCTGGCCGGTCAAAAACGAGCCCGATCTGCGGCCACTGATGAGTTCCTGGCTGGCATCCGGCGCCCCCGGATTTGCCGCCTTACTGCCGGTGGTCAACGCAGTCGATGCCCCGCTTTCCTTCCGCGCGTGGACACCGGCGAGCCCCATGATCGAGGATCGTTACGGCATTCCCGTGCCGGCGGAAGGCGCATTCCTGCTCCCGCAAGCGCTGCTGATTCCGGTTAACGCTTTCGATGCCGCCGGTTTCCGGCTTGGCTATGGCGGCGGATTTTTTGACCGTACGCTGGCCGCGCTCGAACCGGCACCGCTGAGCATCGGCGTTGGGTTTGAACTGGCGCGTGTTGATTCGGTCCTCCCGGAAGCGCACGATGTGCGACTCGATGCCATGGTCAGTGAGGCTGGCGTGTTCAGACACGTGCGCACGTGAGTCGGTCTTCGCTTTCAACGCCTTCAGCAATCGTCCTCAGCTTCCGGCCGTGCGCCATCTGGATGATGGCACGGACAATCGCATCGTCCGGCCGCAGACACAGCCCTCGCCATGACTGCGCTTCAATGTCGCTTATTCGCTCGACCCGAAGCTCGAACACTTCCTCGGTGAAGCCTTGGGATAACGAGAGCGGCGAATTGCGGGGACCGGCAACTGCTTACCGCGATTCCTTGATGATCCGCCCCCAGCCCGGCTGTACCGGCCGCGCATTGGGTTTGTAGAGGCGCTCGAAAATCGCCTGTTGTTCGGGCGATATCTGCTGCGGCTGCTTGAGCACCAGCCACAGCACGTCCTCGGTGCACGGTGGCGTGGTCAGCGAACCCATGAACGTAAAATACTG
>CAIVZW010000311.1 GCA_903910495.1 uncultured beta proteobacterium | reverse complement strand
CCGACTTTTCTACAGCGACTGCTCCCATCTTCTCCAAGCCATCTGCCAGACCGGTTTTGGCTTGTTGCCGCAGGGTGTGCGCCAGCGGGGTATCGAGGCCCCGCTGCAGGGCGGCCTCGAGAATACTCAGCGCTTCCCCCGCTTGACCGGTCGCCAAGAGTGCTTCGGCATACGTCAGTGTGTATTGACCTTGTGCTAGGTCGGCCTCCATGGCGACTTTCAGATACGACAACCCGGCCAGGTGCTGCCCCATTTGACATGCCAACAAACCCAAGTTGTGATTTGCCTCTGGCTGATTCGGCTGGAATTGAAGAATTGCACGGTAAAGATGTTCGGCTTCGGTCAATCGACCGGCTTGATGGTGCGCGACGGCTTGTTGTAAAGATTGTTCTAGCGCCAGAACCATAGCCTGTTGCCGAAAATCATTGGTTGTAGTCATGCGAAGGGGCTCTTTTGTGGGCAAGTCACTACTGCAGCATTTTATGCTCAATACTCTAAGGCAAAGTCAAGTAACTCAAACTGTTTCCTTCGCACCACTGCTCCCACATCTTACGGTACGCGGCCTCGATTTTGCGGGCAAATCCTGCTTCATCCATTAGTGGTCCGGATTCCATTTCCTTGCGCAAGCCTTCGCGCAAGTGTGCAAGTTTGGGCAAACCCGCCGCCATGGCGGCGGCAATCTCGACGTACTCGTCTTCTGAAGAGGCAATCCATTCCGTGCGCCCCGCCGCATTGAGGATGGAACTACCCAGCCGCCCCACACTCGGCCGTCCCGCCAGTGTCACAAAGGGCACACCCATGTACAAGGTCTCAAACAGGGTGGTGCCGGAATTATGGGGGAAGCAGTCCAGACCAATGTCGATGCCGCGCAAGACGTCCCACGGCGGGCTGTGGTAACCGATTTCAAGTTGCTCCGTGGCAATACCGTGAGCCGCAAACTTGGCGACCAGCGCCATCTGCATAGCCGGAGTCACGAAGTCTTTGCTGTCGATCACCAGCCGCGCTCCACTTACCCGTTTCAAGAGTTCCGACCATACCCGGATGGTGCGGTGGTTGATCCGCACCGATCGGGTCAAGGTGCCAAAGGTAATGTGTCCGCGTTCAAGCGCCGGCAAGGGGCTGACCGACCCCATGCCTTCGGCCGGGCGATAGGCATAACAGGGCGTCGGCAGGCGCCAGGGGGTTTCCGAGAACAGTTCGTCACTGCCATCCGGTGCGCTGGTCTCGTCGGTCAGGAAGTAGTCAATGGCACTCAGTCCGGTGGTGTAGCCAAAGCCCAGCCAGGAGGCCGACACCGGCGCCGGCTTGCGGGCGAACACCTGCAGGCGATTTCCATTCGTGTGTCCGGCCAGGTCGACCAAAATGTCTATTCCATCGGCGCGGATGCGTTCGGCCAACGCCTCGTCGCTCAGGCCTTTTGTTGGCATCCAGTGATCTACGTAGCCTTTGTAACGTGCCGTTACAATGTCTTCCACAGACAGTTCGGCGTAGGCATAGACCTCTACAACCGTTTTATCGTGGTGCGCCAGCAGTGGCTCCAGGAAATGACGGCAGGAATGAGGACGGAAGTCCGGTGAAACATAACCAACCCGCAATCGACGATGCGTATCCCGGTCATTGCCATGCGGTCGCCAACTTCCTCGATGTGGTAAACCGAAACGTTCGTCGAACTCTCGGTACGCCGCAAAGATCTCTTCGCTACTCTTGTCCGGGTGGTAGTTGAGGGAAAAAAGCAGGTTGCTGTAGGCTCCGACGAAATCCGGCTTGAGTTCCAGCGCCCGGCGATAGCTTGCTACCGCGTCATCCAACTGACCAATATCCTTCAGAACACCACCCAAGTTGTAGTTCGCCTCAACAAAATCCGGTTTGATCGCCAACGCCCGGCGATGACTTGAGACAGCATCAAAAACTTGACCAAGGTCTTGCAAAGCACTGCCCATGTTGTCCCATGCCTCGGCAAAATCGGGCTTTATCGCCAGTGCCTGCCGATAACTCACTACAGCGGCATCTGGCTTTCCAAGATCAAACAAGGCATTACCCAGATTGCTATGCGCTTCAGCAAAATCCGGTTTGATCGCCACTGCCCGGCGAAAACTCAACTCGGCGCCACCGGGATTACCGAGACTTTGCAAAGCAATACCCAAGTTGTTGTGGGCCTCAACAAAATCCGGTTTGATCGCCAATGCCCGACGGTAGCTTGCCACCGCGTCATTGAGTTGCCCGAGATTTTGCAGGGCGTTACCGAGGTTGCTGTGCGCCTCGGCAT
>CAIVZW010000310.1 GCA_903910495.1 uncultured beta proteobacterium | reverse complement strand
CGTACCGACGATACCGAAATCGAGGGCGATGTACCTGCCGTGGTTCGCTTCGTTGATAGCCACGAAAATGTTGCCGGGGTGCATGTCGGCGTGAAAAAACCCGTCACGGAAAACCTGGGTGAAGAAGATTTCGACCCCTGCCCGCGAAAGGGCGGAAAGATCGATGCCGGCAGCCATCAAGGCTTCATTGTGACTGATCGGGATGCCGTGCATGCGCTCCATCACCATCACCGTCGTTGTGCAGTGATTCCAATAGACTTCGGGCACCAGCAGCAGCTTCGAATCGGTGAAATTGCGCCGCAACTGCGAGCAGTTGGACGCTTCGCGCATCAGGTCGAGCTCGTCGTAGAGATACTTGGCGAACTCGGCAACGACTTCGTGCGGCTTCAGGCGCTTGCCGTCGGACCAGATTTTTTCGAGCAGCCCGGCCAGCGTATCGAGCAGCGACAGATCGTGGGCGATGACGTCGTGCATGTTCGGGCGCAGGATCTTGACCGCCACCTCGTGGCCGCCGTCCTCGGGGCGCAATCTGGCAAAATGCACCTGCGCCACCGACGCGCTGGCTACCGGCGTGGCATCGAACTCGGCAAAGACCTCGCTGGCCGGCCGGCCATAGGCTTCTTCAATCTGCTGCAGTGCCAGTTCAGACGAAAAAGGCGGGACGCGATCCTGTAATTTGGCCAGTTCGTCAGCGATGTCGAGCGGCAACAGGTCGCGCCGGGTCGATAGCATCTGCCCGAACTTGACGAATATCGGCCCGAGCGCCTCCAGTGCCAGGCGCAGACGAACCGCATGCGGCGTATCAAGGCGCCGCCAGAAGTGCAGCAGACGTGACAGCGCCGCCAGCCGGCCGCTCGGCTCGTGTTCGAAAATCATTTCGTCGATACCGAAACGGCTGGCAACGCGGAGAATTTTGGCGAGACGGAAAAGACGCATGGGATGGCGAAACAGAATGCGAAAGCGAGAGTTTATCGCGAATCCGCTTTTGCGCAGCGTCCTAATGCCTACTTTGTTGCCCTTTACACAGGACAGGACCTTATTCGGGCAGGCCATCGTACGGCGATCCGGGAAATTGACGCGGAAAGCACGCCCTCTAAATCTGGGCGTGGCAAAATATCGACGCTTGCCTATCCTTTAGAATTTGCACAAAGGGATGCCGGCTGTGCGCCATCCACCGTAATCTGGGTCTATCGTACGCAACAGATCGGGCCCTGATGGTCCGATTGCTTTCCTCTTCGACCCATCATGGAATATCTCAGATCCACAACCGAGAAAATTGATATCCGCGGCCTCCGTTACAACATAAGGCACTGGGGGCCGCAAAACGCGCCGCTGGTGTTTTTCCTGCACGGCTGGATGGATTGTTCTCCTACGTTCCAGTTCGTAGTCGAGGCCCTGAAGGAGTTGTGGCATGTGATCGCCCCGGACTGGCGGGGTTACGGGGAGTCGGAGTGGTTATCCAGGCCGTACTGGCACCCCGACTACTATGCCGATCTGCATTGCCTGTTGGCGCATTATTCACCCGACAAGCCGGCGAAGCTGGTCGGCCACAGCATGGGTGCCAACATAGCTGGCATTTACGCGGGTGTCCGCCCGGAACGCGTCGCGCAACTGGTCATGCTCGATTTTCTGGGTCTTAAGCCGGCTATCGATGACGATTCGCCGGCCCTGATCGGGAAGTGGCTTAAAAATCTCCAGGGAAAACCTCGTCTGGGTATTTTCCAGAATTGCGAAGCACTGGCTAATCGTCTGATGGAAGCAAATCCCCGATTGAGCGAATCTCGTGCCGAATTTCTATCGTGGAGCGTCAGCCGGTTCCGCGACGACGGTCTCATTGAAATGGCCTGCGATCCATGGCACCGAATTCCGTCTCCGGCGGTTTATCGCATCGAGGATTCAATGGCCAGTTGGAAGCGAATCGGGGCGCCCGTTCTCCTGTTGATTGCCGAACATGGCCTGGTCAACCAGCGGTTCGCAAATGATGCTCAGGAATTCAATCGACGTATCGGCTGTTTTCAACATTTACAAACCGTGAATATCCCTGATTCCGGGCA
Organism: uncultured beta proteobacterium; assembly: GCA_903910495.1. The sequence continues at coordinate 9,622 of CAIVZW010000310.1, read as the reverse complement.
CAATCTTCAGCATGACCAGCCTGAACTCACGGCTGCGGCCATCGAACAATTCTTATCGAGGGACTGAAGCGGGAACTGAACGCTGGTGCATGTGCCCGTAAGAGGGCGTATCGAAAGTCAGACCAGCGGTCACTGGCCGGCAGCCAGCCTTCACCGGCAAGTACCCGATTGCTAGCACATACGATACCTTCCCGGAAAGGACAGGTATCCGGATTACCCTGTTGATGGGCAAAGTTTAGGCTATGCGTTACGAAGTGAAAAAATTATACGTCATGTAATATCGAGTGATAAGCTAGGTTCACTTCCGGCCAATTCAGGTCATTGGCGTCCTTGAAAATCACCTCACTCGAGCGGCCGGTTACGCATCACATTGCTGACGTGCAAAGCTCAAACCTATCGGACACCTTCGGCAACAAGTGCAGAAGACAAGATTAGGAGAGCAGAGCGGCGGCTTGAGCGGGCATTGGCCATTATTTCGGAACCCAGTCGTCCTTTGCCTGCGCTTATTTCAAAGCGCGGGGTAGCCACAATGCAATATCGGGCCAGGCGATAAGTACGCCGAGGCAAATCACCTGGATGACCATGAACTGGTACATGCCCTTGAAAATCATCGAAAGGCTCCATGTGGGCATGACGTTCTTGAGGAAATATGCGGACATGGCGACCGGCGGACTCAAGAATGCCGTCTGCATGTTGACCGCCATCAGTATGCCGAACCAGAGCATCATGTCGGGCTTGGAAAGGCCAAAGTTCAGGGTCTCGATCGACGGCAGGAACATAGGCAGAAAAACCAGAACGATGACTGGCCATTCGAACGGCCATCCGAGCAGGAAAATAATGAGCATAATGAACAATAGTTTTCCCGTGTCGGGCAACATTGCCGTCATGCCGAGCACACTGCTGGTAATCAGGTCGGCGCCGCCAAGCAGCGTGAAAATGGATCCGAAAACGTTGGACGCGGCGACAAGGAACAGCACCATGCTCGAGGTCATCAGGGTGGAGATGCCGGCTTTCTTCAGCGCTTGCAGCGTCAGCTTGCGGTAGGCGACTGCCAGGAAGGCAGCGCCGGCAGCGCCGCACGAGGCGGCTTCGGTGGCGGTCGCCGCACCGATCAGGATGGTGCCGAGTGTCACGCTAATCAGCATGGTGAGCGGCAGTACGCCCGAGGCGAAATCGATGATCAACTTGCCGACATCCGTGACGCGTTCTTCTTTCGGCACCGGCGGACCAAGCTTCGGGTTGATGAAGCTGCGTATCAGGCAGTAGGCAATATAAAGGCCGGCCAGCAGAAAGCCGGGGCCGAAAGCGCCGCTGTACATGTAATTGGCGGGCACGCCAACAACCGGGGCCATCACCAGCAGCATGATGCTCGGCGGGATGAGGATGCCCAGCGTACCACCGGCTGCGATTGCCCCAGCTGAAAGGCGGGCGTCGTAACCATACTTTACCATCATGGGCCCCGCCATGATACCGAGGACCGTGACGGCGGCACCGACGATGCCCGTGGCCATAGCGAAAACGGTGGCCGTCACCAGAACCGCCAGGTAGAGCGAGCCGCGCACCGGCGCCAGAATGTTGCGCATGGTTTCGAACAGGCGATTCATCAACCCCGCCTGCTCGGTCATGAATCCCATGAAGATGAACAGCGGCACGGCCGGCAGGATGTCGTCCTTCATGGTGCCGTAAATCTGGAAATACGCGAGATTGATCGTTCTCTCGACGCCGAGTCCGATCGAGCCAAAGACGAGCGCGATGAATAGCAGAGTGAACGAGATGGGAAAGCCGACAAATATGATGGTGATCATGCCGAGGAGCATGATCAGTGCCAATCCTTCGTTTCCTGTCATGTCGTCGCTCTCCCTAGATTTCTATTTTTTCGGTTGGGACCAGGACTTCCCCGGTGCGTGCCGCCCAAAGCGACTTGATTGTTTCTGAAATTCCCTGCACGAACATGAGCAAGGAGGTAAGCGGGATAACGGCGCGAAACGGCCAGGTCAGTGGCCGCCACAGGCCCAGTTCGGATCGCTCGCCTATCGCGTACGCATTGTAGAAGTCGTCGATGGAGGTAAAAAAGAGCAGTGCCATGACGGGCAGAAAGAGCAGTACATAAGATATGCCGTCGATTTTCCCTTTGGTCTTGATCGAGAACTTGTCCCAGAACATATCGGTTCGCACATGGGCACCTTTGAGCATGGTGTATGCAGAACCCAGCATGAAAAGCGAGCCGTAGGTCATAACCGTCATATCGGCAGCCCAGGTTGTCGGACTGTTCAGCAAATAGCGCATCACCACTTCCACGACATTGGCCAGGATGAGCGGTATCAGGAAAAATAACGGCACATAAACGAACACCGAGGTGAATCGGTCGATCGCCTGGGCGATACGCAGGGCTGGTATGAATCCGGTCTTCATGCTTCCCTCTAACGAAATTTGCGCGCGAGCTACGACACAACAAAAGCCAGGCAAAACCCCATTCAATCCATCGGCGATGGATGGAAGGGCGCGGCCACCGTCAGGCGAACGCGCTTTCCGAAAAGCCTCGCCAACCTGCTAGTTCTTGTCTGGCCAGTAATAATCGGCCGCAAAACTGTACGGCGGATTAGTTATCCGTCGCGTCGGAACGACTTGGGCGGCGTAGGCGCGCTGTGAGTCAAGCACTTTCTTGAAGAACGGGTTCTTCTCCGATTCGGACTTCAGCAGTGCGTCTCCGCTCTCGAGCGTCTTGGTCAATATGTCGTTCGGCGTCTTCTGGATGGTGACCCCGTGCTTGTCCTTCATTTCTGAAAGAGCGACGGCGTCCAGGCGGGCCCGGGACAGCACACCGCGAATTGTCGTTTCGAGCGCCGCAGTTTGCATGATGGCTTGCAGGTCAGGCGACAGCGACTTCCAGGCATCGCCGTTCACAAGCAATTCGACGACGGTTGCCGGTTCATGCAAGGCCATCGGGTAGAAGTTCTTCCAGATCGTGTGGATGCCGACTTTCAGGTCTTCAGCCGCACCAACGAATTCTCCGCATTCTATGACACCACGTTCACCGGCTGGCAGAACCTCGCCACCGCCCATGTTGACGGTAACCATGCCGGACTTGCCGTAGACTTCCGCGGTGATTCCATTCTCCCGGCACTTGCGGCCCTTCAGATCGTCCCAACTCTTGACTGGTCGTTTGAACCATCCCATGGCCTGGTTGGCGACCGAGGTCATCGGAATGCCATAGACATTGAGCTTCAGTTGCACCTGGTAGAGCTCCTGGTATAGCTCGAGGCCACCGGCGTCATAGAGCCAGCCCATGTAGTCAATGATATCCATGCCGAACGGCCCGCCGGGGGCGGCGCCGAAGAGCGCGGCGGCCCTGGTTTTCCCTACCCAGTAGTTTGGCGCCGAATGGGCGCCATCGATGACCCGTTTGCTGACTGCATCGAGCGCCTCGGTCGCGGGCACGACCGACCCGTTGGGGAGCATTTCGATGATCAGCCTGCCGTTGGAGAGCAGTTTCACCCGTTCTGCGAACATATTGCCGCTTGCCGTAAATAGGGTGTTCGGCGGGAAGGTGGATTGGAAGCGAAGCTTCGTCTGCGCCTGCACGGAGGCAGGCACGGCGGCTGCAATGGCGAATACCGCAACATAACAACCGGTAGCCAGCAAGCGATAGGTTTTCATGAGCATTCCTCGAAAAATAATCGTGGCAAGAAAAAACGACGCCATAACGATTGGTTGCTTCTACCCCTCTGTACCAATGTCATGGCAGGTCACTAATAACACGGCTCCGAGCGTCTATGCACGCATCCTCGCCGCTGGGCATTACCAATGCAACTCCATGGGATACTGATCCAAAGCTTCAACACCATCGCGATTCAGACATACGATGCGTTCCGTGCGCAAGCCACCGACATCGGGCACTGTGATCGTGGCCTTCAGCGTGAAGACCATGTTCTCCTGCAAGACGGTCTTGTTGCCCGGATTGATCATCGGCTGCTCTTCCTCCGGGTCCATGCCGGTCCCATGGCCGGTACCGTGTCCGCGAGCTTCGCTCGAGTATTGCTCATAGCCGGAGTCGACGATTGATTTCTGGATGACCGCGTTGAGTTCTGCACCGAGCATTCCCGGGCGCGCCGCTGCGAGCCCGACTTCAACCGCGCGCACGGAAGCGGCGACGATCGCCATCTTGGCGGCGCTCGCCGGCCCGAAGGTAAAACCGCGACCGCCGTCGGCAACGTAGCCGCGATAGCGAGCACCGATATCGGTCATGACCAGATCGCCGACCTGCAGCAATCGGTCTGTCGGCCGCGCCAGATTGTAGGCCGAGCGCGGTCCGGCCTGTACCATGGAATCAAATGCGGTTCGATCGGCCCCGCCAGCGAGCATGGCGCGATCCGCGATCAGCGCGAGTTCGCGTTCCGTGTAGGGTCCGCCCGCGGTCAGCGCGGTGCGAATAGCCTCCATCGCCGCATCCGAGAGCGCCGCCGCCTTCCGCAGCAGGCGAATCTCGGCCTCGCTCTTGATCGCCTTGACCTCTGCCAAGGCCATGGTCGTCTCCAGTTTGAGGCCGCCCAGACCGGTCTTGACGCGATCGAGGATGCTGGCCGGAATGTAGGCGGCGCCCGCCAGGCCGACCGTTCCGCTGCGATGATGGGTGGCAAAATTGCTGATCCCCTCAGTCAATTCGCGAAGACTGCGCACTTCGAAGAGAGTGACGCTTCGGGCGTAGGCGAGTGTCTGCTCGGAGACAAACAAAACAGGGTCGGAGTCCACGCCGAGTAGCAAGACTGCGTTGGCGATGTCGGTTACCCCGTCCAAAGGACGAAATTTGGTGAAGTAGCAAATATTGGCGCCGCGCCAGCAGTCGCCGAACGCCACCAACCCGACGAGATTTGCTTTCTCGAGCGCTGCGCGCACCGTCGCGATCCGTCCGAGGAACTCCTGTGGCGCAATGTCGTCAGGATGGGCCGTGCTTGCAAGTTCGTTAATCACTGGTCATCTCCATGAACAAAGAAATGTGCCTGCCCGTACGCATGACGCCGTATAGGCCGCGAGCCGCTCGCGCAGTCTCGAGCACCAATGCTAGACTTGTAAGGGATAAATGTCTTATGAAGAATATGCCGCTATCTATGCTGAATAGACATAGCTCGGCTAGAATGTCTTGCGTCCCTTCGAGCGAAGTTGCCTGGTTACGGGATGCATTACGTTGTATAACGGCGCGTTTATCAACCATCTCGGGAGTTACCAATGCCACTCTTGTTGGACCGATTGAATCTCGCTCGACTCAAGACGGTGCAGCTGCTCTTGCTGATTCATCTTGATGAGAAGCACTCGCTGTTACACGCCGCATCGGCTCTGCATATGACGCAACCGGCAGCGTCGCGTTTGCTCAAAGCACTTGAGGAATCGCTGGGCGCGGAACTGTTTGTCCGCCACGCCCGCGGTGTACTTCCAACTGAGTACGGCGAAATTGCGATTCGACACGCTCGCGTCTCGATCATGGAACTCCAGCAGACGCGAAACGAAATCCTGACGCTGCAGGCAGGCATGAGCGGCCAAGTTGTAATCGGTACAGAACGGAGTGCGGCCACGACCTACGTTCCCCGCGCCGTCGCACTCTTAAAGCAGCGCTTTCCGAAGATACTGGTCAGCATCGAGATGGAGTTCAGCGAGGTTTGCATCAGACGGCTTCAGGAGAGCGTCCTCGACATTGCAATTGCTCGGGTGCACCGAGTTCCGGACGTTAGCGGATTACGCTATGAAGAGATCGGTGAAATTAGACATAGCATAGTCGGGCGTGTAGGGCATCCACTTTCCAGAAAACGCGTCCTAAGCTTGAGCGATCTCACGTCGCAAACCTGGGTGCTGCCGCCACAGGGCAACGTGATGCGTGATCGACTTACCTTATGCTTCCTCGAACAGGGGTTGCCGCCACCCAAACAGGTCGTCGAGACTTCGTCTTTGTCGATTACGACCGGGTTACTCCACATGAGCGATATGATCGCCGCGTTAGGGACCGATGACCTGCGGCCGTACTCGATGTCGGGATCGCTAAAAGCGCTTGCGGTCAAGGTGGACTTGCGTATAAGCCCAGTAGGAATTATCACGCGACGCGATCACAAGCTTTCGCCTGGAGCGGAAGCTATGCTCAGAGTGCTGCGCGAGGTCGCCGGAATTCCGCCTAGCGGACGCTAGAACCTTGCGAGACGACCAACACCATGACGAATTGGGTGCTATCGACAGCGATGGACGTGGTGTTACCAGATTGGTATTGGCGCTCAATGGCTGATGTCCGATCAGTTAGCCGACATAGCCAATGAAAATGTCATCAGGCAAAAATGGGTCGATTTTTGCCTGTGAAGCTTAAAATTACCAAGCTCGGAATTTTCGGCATGTTTGTGCGGCGCTCAAGCAATTGTCCGCCTTGACCATGCAATTCGACGCCCTTCGGTTTTAATCGCTCAATCACGCTCGCCCACCAGCAAATCCGGACGCCAAAAGTGGTCGTGGAGGACCACTTGTATGGCCCATGCCTTGCTGGTTCCCGGAGCCAAATACCGGCCATTGCCGGGAGGTGGTAGGCAAGGATATTGCGGTCTGTTCGGGTCGACTCCAAGATTTGCTGATTCGAATTAGCAAAGTAATTGACGTTGTTTCTATTAAGTGAGTAATATCTTCGCACGACAGATTCCGAGTGATAGGGGGACATTTTGCTCACATTGAAACTGTCTCATTAAAGACCGATTGATTCCACCTTCTCAAGACAGGAAAGGCAAATACCATGAACAGCATGATCAGGAGAAAATTCATTGTCCGCGCTGCAGTACTGGGAGTCGTTCTGGGAGCCGGGCTATCGACGTCAAGCCTACTATACGCCCAGACCACCACCATACGCTGGGGCGAGTCTCAGGCCGCCAGTCACCCACAGGTGATGATGGCGGAGCGGATTGCCAAGGAGGTCAAGGAAAAAACCGGCGGGCGCATCGACATTCAGGTATTCCCCAACAGCCAGTTGGGATCGAACAAGGACATGGTCGAGATGGTCTCGTCCGGCGCCTTGCAGATGACGACCGAAGGCGCTGGCGCGCTGGCCGCTTTTTTACCGCAGTTGTCGGTCATTGAAGCACCTTACCTCTGGCGCGACGCGGCGCACATGGCCAAGTTGAGCGCGACCCCGTTCTTTGCCAAGCTCAACGAGGATCTGGTGGCCAAGCGCGGCATGCGCATGCTCAACGTCACCTATTACGGCAAGCGTCATTTGACGACGGGCAACAAGGCGGTACGCACTCCGGCCGACATGGTCGGCCTGAAGCTGCGCGTGCCGCCGGTGGATGTCTTCCGGGCGATGGCCGAAGCCTGGGGTGCGCGCGCCACACCGATCACCTTCGGCGAACTCTATCTCGCTCTCAGTCAGGGCGTGGTGGATGGTCAGGAAAACCCGCTGCCAACGATCCAGAGTGCCAAGTTATATGAGGTGCAGAAATACCTCATCCTTACCGAGCACGTCCTCACGCCACGCCTGGTCGTCGTCAATGAAGCCTTCCTGAAAAGCCTGAGCCCGGCCGACCGCACGATCTTCCATGCCGCCTTGGCCGCCGGAGAAGCCTGGCAGAACAAGGAACTTCTGAGTCAGGAAGCTTCACTCGTCAGCACTCTCAAATCCCAGGGGATGACGGTTATCGAGCCCGACCTTGCGCAATGGCGCAAACTGGTTCTGGATACCGTGCCCAAGAAATTCGAGGACAAGTGGGGTAAAGGCACGTTCGAAGCCCTGCTGGCGCTCTGAAAGCAGATGATGCGCCAGGCCAGAAGCGCAATTGCCATCCTGGACACCTGCCTGCAGGTCTTTACGGGCGTCCTGATCACGGTTTTGTTGGGCACCGTCACCTTGGGCATCGTTTCCAGGGCGATCAATGATCCCTTGAGCTGGACAGATGAGATCAGCGGCTTCCTGATGGTCTGGCTGGCTTGCCTGGGCTGGATGATCGCGACGCGGCACGGCACGCATATCCGTATCCAGCTGTTGCAGGAAATGCTGCCAGAAGCCGCGTGGCGATGGGCCGAAGTGATCATCCAGATCGGTGTTGCCGTCATCGGCGGCGTGGTGGCCTGGTACAGCATTCACCTGATGCGGGTCAATTCCGACATTGAAGCCATGTCCGTTCCCGTGTCGGTGGCCTGGATGTATGCGCCACTGCTGCCGGCGGGTCTGCTGACGATGCTGCAGGCTCTGGCTGACATGCGCAAATCGAAGCCTGCCTCAATCAAAGTTGAGGGGGCCTGACCATGGTCGGATTGATGTCGAAAATCTTCGGCGGCTGGATCGTCGCGATCATGACCGGTATGCCGCTGTACACCTCGATGGCGCTGGCCACGCTGGTATTCATCTCGATCAACGGCATGCCGGTTTCCACCCTGCCGCAGAAGATGGCGGGATCGATGAACTCGTTCCCTATCGTTGCCGCACCGCTCTTCATCCTGATGGGCAACATTCTCGGGGCGGCCAAGATCACCGACCGCATCGTCACTTTCGCCAGCGCGCTCATCGGCTGGATACGTGGCGGTTATGCCCATGCCAGCATCCTGACGTCGATGATTTTCGCCGGCATGGTCGGCTCAGCCGTCGCGGACGCGGCAGGTTCCGGTGCCATTGAAATCCGTGCCATGCGCAAGGCCGGTTACCGGCCCGAGACGGCGGCCTCGATCACGGCGGCGGCGGCGACCATCGGGCCGATCATTCCGCCGTCACTGCCCATGGTCATCTACGGTGTCGCCGCTGACGTTTCCATTGGCAAACTGTTCATGGGTGGCCTTATCCCCGGCGTGCTGATGGGCGTTACGCTGATGCTGATGGTTGGCGTGGTGGCACGGCGCGAAGGAATGGGCCGCATACCTTTTGCCGGTTTTCGCGTACTTGGCCGCGCCTTTATCGACTGCTTCTTTGCAGTAATGACACCCGTGGTGATTCTGGGCGGCATGTTCAGCGGTTTCTTTACGCCGACCGAAGCGGCGGCAGTCGCCTGTCTTTATGCCCTGTTCCTCGGCTTTGTGGTGTACCGGACCCTGGAGTGGAAGCATATTGGTCCTATCCTGATCGACACGGCGGAAACGACCGGTGTCGTCATGGTGCTGGTCATGGCGGCCGCGTCGCTTGGCTGGTGCATCTCGATCTCACGGCTGCCGCAGGCGCTGACGCCGATGCTCATGGCGAACATCCAGAGTCCAATGCTGTTCCTGCTGCTGGTGAACCTGTTTCTGCTCGTCGTCGGTTGCTTCATGGAAGCGCTTGCCGCCATGCTGATCCTGATTCCGATTCTGGCCCCGGCGGCGATCAGTTATGGCATCGATCCGGTACAGTTCGGGGTTATCGTGGTACTCAACCTGATCATCGGCACGGTCACGCCGCCCGTGGGTGTTGTTCTGTTCGTGGTAACCCGGATGGCTGAAATTTCGTTTGAGACCCTGGCCCGCGCCATTCTGCCCTGGTTGATACCGCTAATGACGGTCTTGCTGGCGATCACGCTCTGGCCGCCGCTGACGACATGGCTGCCGCAATTTATTGTCCGTAACTAGTTAAACCCAGATTATCCGATTAGCCCAAAACTCGTTCGCCCTGTACCTGTCCCCCAAGGGGATTTCCTTCGGG
>CAIVZW010000309.1 GCA_903910495.1 uncultured beta proteobacterium | reverse complement strand
CCTTTTCAAGGCAACGGTGTAAGAGGGCGATTTTACCCTCTCCTGTACCACGAATCGCGGCGTCTTGCTGGCCCAAAAACGGATAGGCATGAGCGTCGATGAACTTTTCAATCGAATCCTTGCTCGCCCGTTCGTTCCATCCGAAAAACCTCCCGCCCCTTACAGTCGAGGCTACGGCTGCTTTCGGTAGTGCCCAAGCGGCACTCATACCCAACGCTAATTTCAGGAGGTCTCGGCGGTCCATGTTGTTACCCTTTACGAATGCCGCGAGCAATTGCAGCCCACACTTCGGCGTGTTGCTGCGGGGTTGTCATCTTCCCAGATTTGGCGAGTTTGTCCAAGCTGACTTGTATCTTCTGCAAAAGTGGAATCCAAGCAGGCAAGTTCGCGCCCAAAGCCGCCCGATTTGCCTCAGCCGTGGCCTTGATGATGGCTTCCGGGGTGGCGAGGACGGTCATTTTCAGTGCGATTTGCTCAAAACTGACGGCCAAAGCCTCTTTCTCGGCTGCGGGCAGTTCCATTTCGGCCATCCAGTACGGAATCCATTCTTCCAAACTGTCGCTGGCAGGCGGTGCAATCGGACCCTCAACCTTAATCGTGAAGGTGATTACATCCACAGTGTCCTTGAGACTTACAGCCAGAGTGAACTGATACAGGCCAGCCTTGCGTGCGGAAAAGACCGCCTTTCGCCCGTCTGCGTATACCTCGAAGTCCTTGCTTTCAGGGTTTGTGAGCCATTTGAATGAGCTTGCCGTTGATGCAGAGGCATCGAGGCGGACCAATTCACCGATTTTCGCAGTAGAAGGGGCGTTCAAGACGATCTTCGCTGCGTTCTCGGACGGCCCGGCTGGGGTGCTGGGCTGTGGCACAACAGGCGGCGGGCTTGTTGCGTTTTCGGCGTCGCAGAGAGGCGTGGTCAAGATTAGAGCGAGAACGATCAGCGTGATGATTTTCTTCATGTGTTCCTCAGAGGCGAGAGGGTGTTCAGTCTTCCATCTCAGGGGCTTCGTCTTCTTCTTCGCCCTCTTCGATGGATTCGATCAAGTACATGTACTGTCGAGCTTTGTCGTAGTTTTCAGCGGACATTGCGGCAGCCAGAAGGCTGCGGAGTGTTTCGAGTTCGTTCATTTGACTGGCACCTTGGTTACGAATCGCAGGGCGATGTTGAGTAGCCCCTGAAGTACGATCAGGGTCGCCACGGCGTGTGGATAGTCGGTGATGATCTCATTGCCAGCAAGGTAACCACAGACGCCCGTGGCCACTACCAGCATGTTGATCCACATGGTTTTCGATTTGAGAAGCGGTTTGCATTCGCTCATTGGTTTTCTGCCTTTAGGATCAGGGTGACGATCTCGTCACTGATCTTTTCGACGATCTCGTCGCGCCCTGGAATGTCTTGGAGGTTACTTGCGATGGTTTCCACGATCTGCTGCGCCAGTGTCATCAGAGCGGCCTTGCCGATCAGGGTTCCAAGTTTGACTTCCATCGCGTGGCAGCTTGTGACCAGCTTTTCGATGGTGTTCATAAAGCCCTGGAAGACCGGCATACTGGCGATGAACTCGGCCTCAGACTGGACCATGTTCAATCTTTTCTCGACCATAGCCCGTGTCAGGGCAATTTCCTCACGAAGGGACTTGAGTTCGTCGGCTCCGATGTGTCTGTCAGGGGAGTCGCCGAGGTACTTGCAGGTAATCAGGTAAGCTTTGAGTGCAGCTTTGGCACTGCCGCCGTGGACCTGACAACGGTCTTTGCCTTCCACAGCCTCTCGGGTGCATTGCCCGTAGGGTGTGACGACTTGGCAGCGGTTCGGATCATTTGCTTGCATAATGACGGTTCCTCCCTCTATACTTATTGTACCGTAAAAACGGACAAATTGTGCATGAAATCCCCACTTACGGGGTATTTTGTTCAAAATAGTCCAAAATTCCTTGACAAACCCCTGGGGTGTGGTATG
>CAIVZW010000308.1 GCA_903910495.1 uncultured beta proteobacterium | reverse complement strand
TGCACAGCGAGCAGAAACAGAAGCCAGACGATGACCCGCGTCACTGGATGAAGAGCAGAACTCGGCATGGGAATACCCGGTCGCTATTAAAAAGACAAGGCCGCAGCATTTACCAGAGCTGCGGCCTGAATCTTACTTGCCTTGCGGCTTATACGCTGATTTTGCTCAGGATGGCCTGTGCTTTTTCACGCTGCGAGGCATTACCTTCTTTTACCACCTCCTGGAGGAGTTCGCGCGCTCCTTCGAGATCGCCCATTTCCTCGTAGGCCTTGGCCAGATCGAGCTTGGTCGTCACTTCTTCGCTGGAAGCGATTTCAAACTCCGGCGAGAGATCCTGCTCGACGCCAAACTGCGGATTCACGACAGTCTCCGCCTGGACCGTTGAGAAATCCTTATCGCCTGCCTGATCGAGGCCACCGCCAAAGTGCGGATGAATCAGCGTTTCAGACTGTGCCAACGTAAAGTCATTGTCCAGCGTCTGATCCAGCCGGTGACCAAATTGCGGATTGACGAGAGTTTCCGACTGCATCGTCTCGAAATCAGGATTGACTGAAGTTGAAACCTGAAGCGAATCGAAGGCCGCCCCTGCAGCAGTATCAGCCGGTGCCGCAGCTTTCGGTTGCGCAGCCGGCACCGCCGGATCTGCTGCCTTGAGGTCAAGATCAATTGACGACATATTGAAGGAAGGTTGCTCGAGCTTGGCACTGCCCAGGAATGTCGACTCACTCAAACTGACGTCGAATTCAAGACCATTGTCATCATCCGGTTTGGGTTCCGGGGCTACGTCTGAGCCAGCCTGAACAACGGGCTCTACTCCTGCAGTCACATTGGACTCGATACCGAGATCAAAATCCAGGTCGGCAACTTCCTTGCCGAATCCCACCTCGGGCGTTGCCGTTGACGAAATTTCGGGCAAACTGAAGTCCATCCCGCCCACTGACACATCGACATTGCCAGTTGCCGATTTGGCCGCATTATCGTTCGGTGCGGCAAGATCGAAGTCAAGGGCAGCTGCTTCGGCTGCAGAATCCGGTTGATTCAGCGCTTCATCTGTCGCGGACCTGGTATTGCCGGTCGGTTTGCTATCGCCCAAGCCAAGATCGAAATCAAGGCTGGTCAGATCGGCCGCCGCAGACATGCCATCATCGGCCACGGACAGGCCAGCTGGCGGCTCACCGGCGCTGGCCACTTCGGCCAATTGCGACAACTCACCCGGCAAGGTCACTGTGTTCCTCATCGTGGGTTGTGGTGTGACGATGAGCGTTGCATCCGCATCAAACGATGCCGGTGCGGACGGCGGTGCAGAATTGCTGAACAAGGGATTGGCCGGATCGAGCTTGAGCCCCATCGCCGCTGCTTTTTCCCAGTCGGCACCGACACCACCCGTCTCGCCGTAGAGATCGCTGGCCAGCGTTTCGAACTGCTTGGCATCCTTGCGGTTCAGATAGATCTCGAGCAACTTCAGATGGATGGCATAACGCTTGCTGTCCTTCTGCTTGGCTTCAAGAAGAATTTCCTCGGCCTGCACATCGCGGCCATACGCCATATAGACGTCAGCCTCGGCTACCGGATCGACTTCATCGGTGTCGATGCTGCCCGGACCGGCCTGGCTAAAATCGGTTTGATCCGGGGTATGCGAGGTATCAACACTTTGCCCGCCGGTGCTGCGAAAAACCGAATTGGCCGTCAGGCTACTGACTTGTGGCGACAGGGTGCTGCTCAAATCCAGCGGCACTTCCTTGATCTTGCCGCCGCGACGACGTCGGCTGACGAAGTAGGCGGCGATGAGCGCCAGAATTCCACCACCACCGGCAAGAGCCAGCGGATTATCGAGCAACTCTTCAACGAAACCAGGTTCCTCGGGCGGGGGCGGAGGCGGCAGCACAGGCTTGGGCTTTGCTGCTGCAACGGGTTTGGCGGCCTCAACCGGCTTCGCGGCTTCTTCCGGTTTAGGCTCGGGTTTGGCGACTGCGACGGGCTCAGGCGGTTTCGCATCAGCCGTTTTTTCCGCCGGTTTCTCGATTGCGGCTGCAAGCGGCGCAGGCACCGGAGGCTTGGCTTCGGGCGGTTTCTTCGCTTCGACAGGAACGGCCTTGGTTGAAGCCTGCTTTTGCAATTCGGCCAGATTCTGATTCTTCAGTTCGACCAGCTTCTGCAGGTCGACAACATTCTTCTCCAGAGAAGCCAGACGTTCCTTGGCTTCCTTGAGCGCTTTTTCCTTGGCGATCAGATCTTCTTTCGCGAGAACACCCGCTTTGCCGCCGTCTGCTACCGTTTTGGAGACTTTCAGCTGATCCTTCGCTTCCACTGCAGGAGTCGCCTTGTCTTCAACCCTTGCCGATATTTTTCCTGCAGATTCCTGCCTGGCGGCACTCTCCTTCACCGGCGCCTGGGCAGCAATTCCAGCCAGCTTGTTGCGGTAGGCATTCCAGTCAGCAGACTGCGCCACGACGACTTTCCTGGCCTCCCCGATGGAAACAGCCTCAATAGCCGATTTCTCGGGCAGCGTAAGAATCTTGCCCGCCTTCAGACGGTTCATGTTGCCGCCGTCAAAAGCCTCCTGATTGGCGCGCAACAAGGCCACCAGCATCTGCTCCAGCGAAACGCCTTCCGGTTTTGTTGCGCTGGCAATCTTGCTCAGGCTATCGCCACGCTTGACCTGATGAACTTCGCGCCCCTCAGCAGACTGATCCGCTACATTTTGTTGAACTGGAGTGGGGGCTGGCTCCGGAGTACGTATCCTGGCAACCGCCTTGCCACGCACTTCGTCGTCAATCGACGATGTCGCTCGCTCCGTCACCGGGGGCTTGCCTGCCACCGCTTCAGGTTTGGCTATAATCGCCGGGGCAACCGGTACGCTCCCCTTTGCGGCAATTTCCGGTGGATCAAGCAGGAAGGTATATTCTCGAACCAGCCGACCGGTCGGCCAATTGAGTTCTAGCAGCATATCGATGAAGGGATCGTTGATCGGCCGCTCAGAACTCAATTTTATGACGGGCTGTCCATTGGCCCGTTTGTCCAGACTAAAGCTGATGCCCATCAGGGTACCCGCATAATCCAGATTAGCCAGTTTGAAGGCGTCCGGCGATGCCAGCTGCGCTTTCATTCCGGATAGCTCTTCCCGCGTTGCAGTGATTTCGATTTCGGCGCGCAAAGGTTGACCGAGCGCCGAAAAGACCACGACTTTTCCAAGACCTGCTGCCTGGGCTACGAGCGGCATTCCCGAAAACGCGAGACCGAAAGCAACCGCCATGACAGAGGTACGCAACCCAAGATATTTTTGTGTCAGATGATATTTTTTTGCCACAGCACCACCCTGAGCGTCCAAACGGAATTATTAAAATAACATCATGGAGTTAGCGATGCAAGCTAAACTTGCTTGTGATGTTTGGGGTGTGGCAAAAAGAACCAAGGCCTCAATCCCGGCTTTTTTGCCTCTTAAATCAATTATCAAGCAGGATGCGCAACATGCGCCGCAAGGGCTCGGCCGCGCCCCACAACAACTGGTCACCCACAGTGAACGCGCCAAGATACTCAGGACCCATAGCCAGTTTGTGCAGACGGCCGACCGGAACGGTCAGCGTGCCGGTCACCGCTGCCGGAGTCAGTTCGCGCTCACTGATTTCGCGCTCGTTCGGCACCACCTTCGCCCACGGGTTTCCTTTGGCGATGACATCGCTCACTTCGTCGAGCGGAACATCTTTCCTGAGCTTGATGGTCAAGCCCTGCGAATGACAACGCATGGCGCCTATGCGCACGCACAGCCCGTCAATCGGAATGCTGCCGGGCGTGCGGAACGCCGGACGTCCGAGGATCTTGTTGCACTCGGCACCGCCTTTCCACTCCTCCTTCGACTGGCCGCCTTCAACCGGGATGTCAATCCAGGGGATCAGGCTTCCGGCCAGTGCCGTATTACGAAAGTTTTTGCTCGGAAAACTTGACGCGCGCATCGTCTCGGCAACCTTGCGGTCGATCTCAAGAATAGCCGAAACCGGATCGGCCAGATCCGCCTTGACGGCATCATGCAATGCACCCATCTGGGCCAGCAGTTCACGCATGTTCTGTGCCCCGGCACCAGAAGCCGCCTGATAGGTCATCGCCGAAACCCATTCGACGAGGTCGTGCTTGAACAGCCCGCCGATCCCCATAAGCATCAGGGAAACCGTGCAGTTGCCACCAATCCAGTTCTTCCCGCCTCTGACCAGCGCATCCTGGATGACATTGAGGTTAACCGGATCGAGAATGATCACGGCATCATTGTCCATGCGCAGTGATGAGGCCGCATCGATCCAGTGCCCCTTCCAGCCAGCAGCCCGGAGTTTCGGAAAGACTTCCTTGGTGTAATCACCGCCCTGGCAAGTCACGACGATGTCCATCTGCTTGAGCACATCAATCGACAGGGCATCATGGAGCACGCCGCTTTCCTTGCCTGCCAGAACCGGCGCCTTGCCGCCGACTGTCGAGGTCGAGAAATACACGGGCTCGATGAAGGCAAAATCACCCTCTTCCACCATGCGCTGCATCAGTACCGAACCGACCATGCCGCGCCAACCAACCAGACCAACCTTCTTCATCGCACTAACCTCAATAAGAACGAATAACCATAAACCAGCAAATCAGAGCGCCGCCAGAACGGCATCACCCATTTCCCTTGTGCCAACCCGCTTCGTCCCGGTCTCATAAATATCACCGGTACGATAGCCCTGCGCCAGTACCTTCTTCACTGCCGTTTCGATGCGCTGGGCGACGTCTTCCCTGGCGAAGCTGTAACGCATCATCATCGCTACCGACAGGATCGTCGCCAGCGGATTGGCCACGCCCTTGCCGGCAATGTCCGGCGCCGAGCCATGGCACGGTTCGTACATGCCCTTGTTGTTTTCGTCAAGAGACGCCGAAGGCAGCATGCCGATCGAACCGGTAAGCATCGAGGCTTCATCCGAGAGGATGTCGCCGAACATATTGCCGGTCACCATCACATCGAACTGCTTCGGCGCTTTCACCAGTTGCATCGCGGCATTATCAACCAGCATATGCGAAAGTTCGACGTCCGGATACTCGGGAGCCAACTCGTTCATCACATCGCGCCATAACTGCGTCGTTTCCAGAACGTTCATCTTGTCGACCGAACACACTTTCTTGCTGCGCTTGCGCGCCGCCTCGAAGGCCACGTGACCGATGCGGCGAATCTCGCTCTCGGTGTAGTGCATCGTATTCAGACCGAAGCGTTGCATCTTGCCATCCACTTCGCGCATTTCGATGCCGCGCGGCTGACCGAAGTAAATATCGCCGGTCAATTCGCGCACGATCAGGATGTCGAGACCGGCAACCACCTCGGGTTTGAGTGTCGAGGCATTGGCCAGTTCCGGATAGAGAATCGCCGGACGCAGATTGGCAAACAGGCCAAGTTGCTTGCGGATGCCGAGCAGACCGCGTTCAGGACGCTGCTCGCGCGGCAACACGTCCCATTTCGGGCCGCCCACCGCACCGAGCAGTACGGCATCGGCCGCCTGCGCCAGTTTCTGGGTCGCTTCAGGATAGGGACTACCCGTCGCATCGACGGCACAACCGCCAAGCAGCGCTTCTTCGAGTTCGAATTTCAGGTCGAGCGCTTTCAGCACACGGACTGCCTCGGCCATGATTTCAATACCGATGCCGTCGCCCGGCAGAACACAGATTTTCACAATGTCATCCTTTTATCAGGCAAACAGCCACGGTTGCTCAGCGCGACGCTTATCCTCAAACGCACGAATCATGTCGGCATGGCGCAAGGTCAGACCAATATCATCCCAGCCATTGATCAAGCATTCCTTGCGGAAGGCATCAACCGCGAAAGGCAGGGCCTTGCCGTCGGGTCGAGTCACCACCTGCTGCTTGAGATCAACCATCAGCTTGTAGCCGGGCATTCCTTCTACCTGCGGAAACAGAGCAGCGAGTTCCGCCGCCGGCAGCACAATCGGCAGCACGCCATTCTTGAAGCAGTTGTTGAAAAATATATCGGCATAGCTTTCGGCGAGAATCACTTTGATGCCAAAATCGAGCAGCGCCCACGGCGCATGTTCACGCGAGCTGCCGCAACCGAAGTTCTTGCGCGCCAGCAGAATCTGCGCGCCCTGATAGCGTGCCTGATTGAGCACGAAATTCGGGTTGAGCGGGCGCTGCGAACAGTCTTCCCCAGGCTGACCAACATCCATATAACGCATTTCATCGAACAGGTTCGGACCAAAACCCGAACGCTTGATCGACTTCAGGAACTGCTTCGGAATGATCGCATCGGTATCGACATTGTCACGATCCAGCGGTACGACCAGCCCTTCCAGGCGAACAAACTTATCCATGATTTCCCTTGTACATGTTCTTACTTGGCAACGCGTTCTATGGCCTGGCCGCCTTTTTCAATATCCTTGCCCATCCCCTGCACGGTATTGCAGGCCGGGAGTGACATGACAGAAACGATGACAAAAAGAATGAAGGCAATTTTTTCCATGGTGTTCTCCTTAAAGTAAGTCACGCACATCAGCAAAATGTCCAGCAATCGCCGCCGCCGCAGCCATTACCGGGCTGACCAGATGCGTCCGCCCGCCTGCGCCCTGCCGGCCCTCGAAATTGCGATTCGACGTCGATGCACAACGCTCTCCGGCTTCAAGACGATCGGCATTCATCGCCAGACACATTGAACAACCCGCCTCACGCCACTCAAAACCGGCCGCGATGAAAATCTTGTCGAGTCCTTCTTTCTCGGCCTGCTGCTTGACCAGACCGGAACCTGGAACAGCCAGCGCCAGCTTGATCCCGGACGACACCTGG
>CAIVZW010000307.1 GCA_903910495.1 uncultured beta proteobacterium | reverse complement strand
CCCGGAAAATGCCCGGCAGGTCCTTCCAGCAGATAGTCTTGTAGACGACCATTCCGACGAACAGGGAATAGAGCACCGCGATGACCGAGGCTTCCGTCGGCGTGGCGATGCCAACGCGGATCGAGCCGATGATGACGACCGGCATGAACAGGCCCCAGATACTTGCGCGAGTGGCCTTGGCAATATGGGCGAAGGTCGGGAGCGGCCCCTTGGCGTGTCCATTTCGGACGGCATAGAGCCAGGAAGCGAACATCAGCACGGCCGCCATCAGCACGCCCGGAAAAACGCCGGCGATGAACAGGTTGCCGACCGAAACGCCGGTGACGACGCAGTAGATGATCATCGGGATAGACGGCGGGATCATCACGGCAATTGTCGACGCCGCCGCGGTGACCGCGGCGGAAAATGCGGGTGTGTAGCCCTTCGCAATCATCGGCGGAATCAGCGCGCTGCCGGTGGACGAGGCTTCGGCGACGGCGGAACCGGTCATTCCGCCCATCAGCGTTCCGGCACCGATGTTGGCGTGCGCCAGGCCGCCGCGAATCCAGCCGAGCACGCTGTCAGCGAAGTCTATGATGTCCCGGGCGATGCCGCTGCGCCCCATCAGGTGGCCCGAGAGGAGAAAGAACGGAACCGCGAGCAGGACGAAACTGTCCATGGAAGCCGTCATCTTTTGCACGACCAGGGTCGAGGGGATGCCGCCCCAGAGCAGAGCGAGCAGCGAGGAGATGGCCAGCGCGAAGGAAACTGGCACGTTGATCAAAAGCAGCGCAGCGAAGGTGATGAAAAGGACTGTAGCCACGGCTTAAGCCTCGCTGTGATGAGTGGTCGCGACCGGCGCGGGAGAAATCCAGCCGACCAGAATATCGAGGGCGATGAGAATGGTCATCGCTGAAAAGCCGGTATACACGATGCTCATAGGCATCTCGAGCGCCGCTGAAGGCTGATTGTGCGTCAGCGCCACGATTCTCACAGCCGCAGGCATCATGTAGAGGCAAAAGCCAAGGATGATCGCCTCGACGATCAGGTTGGAAATCCGGCGGACCCGCTCGCCGCCGATCATTCTGACCGCGTCGAGCGCGATATGTGCGTGGTATTTCCAAGCAATCCAGGCAGACAGATAGCCGACCCAGATGAAGAGATATTTGGCCAGTTCTTCCGACCAGACCAGCGGGCTATCGAAAACGTAGCGCCAGATCACCTGTATCGTGCAGGCGATGACCATCGCCACAAACAGCGCGATAAGCGCCACCAGCGCGAGCGTTTCCACGCCCGTCCATATACGCCTCAGCATGTATTTCCCCCACCATCGACACGCGTGACGCAGGGGTGGCTCGGCGCCACCCCTGACGAAGAGTTGGCAATCAGTTCGCTGCAGCTCGGATCGCCTTCAGGTGTTCCTTATCGATCGTCTTCACTGTGTCAGCCACGTCGGCGGTGGCACTTTGGAACGGGGTCATGTCAATGGTATTTACGACCATGCCCTTTTGCTTGAGTGCCTCGAGTTGCTCCTTCTCGAGCCTTTGCGAGGTCTGCCGCTGAAAGCCGGTCGCTTCGACGATCGCGTCGCGCACGAGTGTTTTCTGATCTGCCGAAAGCTTGCCCCAGGTCGCCGAACTCATCATGACGGCGTGCGGGCCATAAACGTGCCCGGTGAGCGTCAGATACTTCTGCACTTCCCAGAGCGAATTCGTGTAGATCACCGTCACTGGGTTTTCCTGCGCGTCGATCACGCCTTGACCAAGAGAGGTGAACACTTCGCCCCAAGCCATCGGGACAGGCGAGGCGCCGATCTTCTGGAATGCCCCGATGTGAACCGGATTCTGCATCGTGCGCAGCTTGACGCCCTTGAGATCGGCCGGAGACTTGATCTCCTTCTTCGTCGTGAGGTGGCGCCAGCCGTTCTCCCACCAGGCCAGCCCGATGATACTGCGCGGTTCGAGTTCCTTCAAAAGGCTCTTGCCGACATCGCCGTCGAGCACCTTGAAGGCATGCGCCGAACTCTTGAACAGGAACGGCAGATCGAGCACGCCGATCTTCGGCGCGAAAGCAAGCAGGGGGCCGGTGGAGACGACCGCCATATCGACCGTGCCGAGTTGGAGCCCTTCGACCATCTCGCGCTCCTCGCCGAGTTGCCGGTCGGGATAGACCTCGACCTTCATCTTGCCGCCGCTCTTGGCGGCGACGATTTCGGCAAACTTCAGCAGGCCGAACTGCGTCGGATGACCCGCCTGTGCGCCGTGACCGGCCTTGATGACCATCTGCGCGGAAGCCGAGCCGGCGATCAGAGTGAGAGCGCAGGCCGCGCTGAGCAGTTT
>CAIVZW010000306.1 GCA_903910495.1 uncultured beta proteobacterium | reverse complement strand
GATAAAGTACCATATTTGGCTCTTAGCGATGGTGGCGCCGCAAGGTCGGCGCAGGTTTTTCCGCTTCCCGGTTTCCAACATTTTCGGGCGGGCATACCGCCCTAACACATTTTTATTTTGTGAAAGGTTCTGTTATGTCGAACGAGAATAGTAGTCCATTGCCTGACTCATCCAATCTGGACGCCTGGAAAAAGGCCGCCTCCAAGTCAGCACCCGGCGGTGACCTTGAAGCCCTGAACTGGGTGACGTCCGAAGGCATCGTTGTCAAGCCCCTGTACACCAAACAAGATATCAAGGATCTGCCCTGCACCGATACGCTGCCCGGCTTCCCGCCCTACACCCGTGGCCCGCAAGCGACCATGTACGCTGTGCGTCCATGGACCATCCGCCAATACGCCGGCTTCTCCACGGCGACCGAATCCAATGCCTTCTACCGCAAGGCGCTGGCTGCTGGCGGCCAGGGCGTCTCGGTTGCTTTCGACCTGGCCACGCACCGCGGTTATGACTCCGACAACGCCCGCGTCGTCGGCGACGTCGGCAAGGCCGGTGTGGCGATCGACTCCGTCGAGGACATGAAGGTCCTGTTCGACGGCATCCCGCTTGACAAGATCTCTGTTTCGATGACCATGAACGGAGCGGTGCTGCCGGTACTCGCCGGTTACGTCGTAGCCGCTGAAGAGCAAGGTGTATCGCAGGACAAGCTCTCCGGAACCATTCAGAACGACATTCTGAAAGAGTTCATGGTCCGCAACACCTATATCTACCCGCCCACGCCGTCAATGAAGATTATTGCCGACATCTTCGGCTACACCGCGCAGAACATGCCGAAGTACAACTCGATCTCGATCTCCGGTTACCACATACAGGAAGCCGGTGCCAACCAGGCGATTGAAATGGCCTTCACCCTGGCCGACGGCGCTGAGTACGTGCGTACCGGTATCGCTTCCGGCATGGACGTTGATGAGTTTGCCGGTCGCCTGTCGTTCTTCTGGGGCGTGGGCATGAACTTCTACCTCGAAATCGCCAAGATGCGCGCCGCCCGTACTTTGTGGCACCGCATCATGACCAAGCTCGGTGCCAAGAGCCCGAAGTCGATGATGCTGCGTACGCACAGCCAGACCTCCGGCTGGTCGCTGACCGAGCAGGACCCGTACAACAATGTGATCCGTACCACCATCGAAGCCATGGCTGCGGTCTTCGGCGGCACCCAATCGCTGCACACCAACGCGCTTGATGAAGCGATCGCCCTGCCGACCGCGTTCTCGTCGCGTATCGCACGTAACACGCAGATCATCATCCAGGAAGAAACCAAGATCTGTAATGTCGTCGATCCATGGGCTGGTTCCTACATGATGGAAAAACTGACCCAGGACATGGCGGACAAGGCCTGGGCGATCATCGAAGAAGTTGAAGCGATGGGTGGTATGGTCAAGGCCGTTGAATCGGGCTGGGCCAAGATGAAGATTGAAACCTGCGCTGCTGAAACGCAGGCACTTATTGACTCCGGCAAGAAAGTCATCGTCGGCGTCAATAAGTACAAGCTGGCCGAAGAAGATGTGCTCGAATTCCGGGACATCGACAACCACGCCGTTCGTGAAGAGCAAATCGCCAGTCTCAAGAAGATTCGCGCAACCCGCGACACAGCTGCGGTCAATGCCGCTCTCGAAGCACTGACCAAGTGTGCTGCTGGTGGAGAAGGCAACCTGCTTGACCTCACTATCAAGGCCATGCGCTTGCGTGCCACCGTCGGTGAAGTTTCCGATGCGCTGGAAAAGGTCTTTGGTCGCCACCGCGCCGTTAATCAAACCATTTCGGGTGTCTACGGAGGCGTTGTGGAAGGTATTGCTACTTGGGAAGCCATCAAATCTGACATCGAGGAATTCGCTTCAGAACAAGGTCGCCGTCCGCGCGTGATGATTGCCAAGCTGGGTCAGGACGGACATGATCGTGGCGCAAAGGTGGTTGCAACATCGTTTGCCGACCTCGGTTTCGACATTGACGTCGGTCCGCTTTTCCAGACTCCGGAAG
>CAIVZW010000305.1 GCA_903910495.1 uncultured beta proteobacterium | reverse complement strand
GATATTTCGTTTGCGCAACCCGGCGCTGCTGATGGCTCTGGCCGCCGTGTTCCCGGTGCTCTCCTACGCTGCCAGCGCGGCGAATGTCGATTTCGCGGTAGGGAATGTCACGGCAGTCAATGCCGTTGGTGTGCAGCGGCCCCTGACCAAGGGTGCAGAAATCAGTAATGGCGACACGATCCGAACCGGTGATGGCGGTCGTGCCCAGGTACGCTTCTCTGATGGTGCCATGGTTTCCTTGCAACCGGAAACCGATTTTCGCGTCGACAACTACCAGTATTCGGGCCAGACTGACGGTCAGGAGAAGGGTTTCTTCAGTTTGCTCAAGGGTGGGTTGCGCACCATCACCGGCCTGGTCGGACGAAGCAATCGCGATAATTACAAGGTGACGACCAGCGTGGCCACCATCGGGATTCGCGGCACCGAGTATACCGGTGCCTTGAATTCAACGACGGGCGAACTGGTGGTCAATACCGGCGAGGGACTGGTCGAAGTATGTAACGGAGCCGGCTGTATGGTGTTGGCGCCCGGTGAATCCGGTACAGTCACCGGCCCCAGCAGCAGCCCGCGGCGCACCGATTCGCGCCCGCAGTTGTCGCCGACCCCGCCGAGCACAGGCTCTCAGCAAACGTTTTCAAGCAGCGAAAACAAGGGTTCGGATGGCAAGCCGGCGGTTTTGCCGTCATATGTCCCACTGGTGTCAGGCACTAATTATGCAGCGGCCTTTGCCGCTCCAACCTTTAGTCCAGTCGTTTATTCGCCTGGCGTGGCCATTTTTGATGCTGCATCAGAACTTCTGTTGTATACCGAAGGCTCCGATTTTTTTGTCAATATCACGTCTGCCGGGTCGTTTTCAGTGGATGGCGTGATCGGCTGGGGACGATGGACGAGTGGATATGCAAATTCTTATTGTGGATCGTTGGCTGATCTGCACTATGTAACCGGCATCCCGACGCCCTTGTCTGATCTCACTGCCCTGGGTGGGCTAGAAGCAACCTATAACCTGATCGGCTTTACTTTGCCAACCGCGGCGGATGGGACGGTCGGAGGGGCGCCGAGCGGCACGCTGACGGCGAATTTCTTTTCCGGTACAGCGTCACTGGCTCTGAATTTGAACGTTCCCATCGGCGGCACAACATATAACCTGAACGGAACAGGAAATACCGCGGGAGCAGGCCCGGCGTTCAGTGTTTCAAGCCCGGTGACATGTACCTCAGTTGCTTTTGACGCCAGTGGATTTTTCGCCGGCGCGAACGCTTCGCACGCCGGTCTGGCTTACAAGTTTGACAGTGCCACCGCAATGGGATGGGTATCCGGAGCGACTGCCTTCAAAAGAGGGGCAACTGTACCGTTCGCCTTCTGAACCTGAATAGGAAAAGTTTCCGGGGTGGCGACCTTTAAACGACGCCTAGCAGCCAGTTCAGGTAAGTTTCCCGCTGCTTTCCCCCGCACAGCCTGAGCGCACTTTCCCGGGCATTCCGGCCGAGGCGCGTGGCGGTTACCGGTGAATTCTTTAGTTCAAGCAAGCGCTCGTACAGTCCCTCCTGCGTGGCGGCAAGAAAACCGTTTTCACCCTCGACTATCCATTCCGCGTAGCCGCCGCCGGGGTGGGCCACGACCGGCACTCCGCTGGCTAGGGCTTCCATCACCACGCGCCCGCCGGCTTCGGTCCAGGCGGGATGCGTACGGTAGTAAAAACAATCGAGTCCGGCCAGAAAATCCTCAGGTGCTTGCGAACCGACGGGGAATACCTGCAGGCGAGGCGTTACGGAAAGCGCAGGCTGCAGATGCGATGCTCCGATCAGGTGTATTTCAGCGCCGGCCCAGCTCAGCATGGCGTAGAGCGAGGCGTCGGCCGGGTGGTGCTTGAGCGCATCGTCGCGCGAGTGACGGCCGATGGTGAAGCGTTCCGTGTGTTGGCGACGGGAGGGATGATAGCGTTCAAGGTCGATCAGCGTCGGGCTGATTCTGCCTGGCAGTCCGATCGCGTGCTTCAGCATTTCCGACATGAAGGCCAGTTCGGCAACCGGCAGCGTCGGACGTTCGAGTGTGGTGAGAAAGGCGAAAATCCGCCGCGCCGAGTACAGGTTGCAAATGACCACCAGGCGTTCGGGGCGCGCATGATCGAGCCAGAGGCCGGGATGCAGATGCGTGCCGACCATGACCAAAGTCCCGCCACGCGGGAAAGCGCCACCGAAGGTATTGATCGGTTGAGCGCCATAGCGCGGCGCCGCCGCAGTCGCTTCGTCGGCCCACAGCTTGACTTCCGCCGAGCGACGCAATGCAGCCGCCAGCGAGGCAGCGTGGAATTCCGTGCCGCCGATGCCGTCGAAACGGCTCACAATGTGGATAATGTCGGTCATCAGGAGGATTTCTATCGATGGACGGCATTGTAGCAACAGGGACAGCGGAAGGGCGGCAAGGTGTGCTGGTCTTGCAGGCCGCTTTGGAGTCTGGCGCTGATTTCCCCGGTGGCCTGGAATTCGGTGCTGCGCTGCACGCTGACGGGATGCCCGAGGCGGCGCTG
The DNA here is from genome assembly GCA_903910495.1 of uncultured beta proteobacterium. Next base: position 782 of record CAIVZW010000305.1, on the reverse strand, counting down.
GCCGTTTTCGAGGCTGTGGCGGCCCGGGCCCCCGGCAATCTGGCGGCCTTGCATGCCGTGGCCAGCCTGTGCTTCCAGCTTGATCGTCCGCAAGCGGCGCTACTGGCGTGCAATGCGGCTCTTGAAATTGCGCCGGACAACTCGCAATCCCTGTTCAATACCGGTGTTGTATTGGCGGCGCTAGGCGATGCCAGGGCAGCACTGCATTGTTACCAGCGGGTGCTTGATATTGACCCCATGCATCGTGGCGTCCTGCTCAATCGCCCACAGTTGCTAGTCACGGCCGGCCGTTTGCCGGAGGCGTTGGCCGCTGCCGAGGCGGCATGGGCCGGCGCGCCGGACGATGCCGATTTTGCCTTCAACCTGGGTGAGTTACTGATTACCGTCGGGCGGTTTGCCGAGGCGTACCGGGCGTACGTCCAAGCCGCAGGTTTGCGCCCGGAGGAGACGCGCTTCGCCATTTCGGCCGCCGTGGCCCTGGCGGCCTGCGGTGAGGTCGCTGCGGCGCGTGCTGATCTAAACCGGCTGAAAGAAGAGCATCCGGCAGAATTCTCGGCCTTCCGCAGTCCGTTGCGGCCCGATGCTACGGCGGCATTCCCGGAACTTGAAGCCGGCCGGATCGCCCTGATTGCCGCCTATGAATCCTATCGTTCCTGCGACTGGTCGCAACGCGAGAAATTCATCGATTTGTTCAGGCGCCAGGCGGACGGTGCCGATGGCGCTCCAACTGACAATCCCGATTTGCCCTTTCTCGGGATCGCCTTGCCGATTCCGGGGGAAAT
>CAIVZW010000304.1 GCA_903910495.1 uncultured beta proteobacterium | reverse complement strand
CTTTATTGACCGGCCTAACCGGGATAGGCCTGTGGCTATAATTTAACAAACTAGGACAGAAAATATCATGAGCAAACCGACATCAACGATCATCTGGACGGCAATAGATGAAGCCCCTGCACTGGCCACCTACTCCTTGCTACCTATTGTTCAGGCATTTACCAGGGATACCGGCGTTTCAGTTGAAACCAGGGATATCTCCCTTGCCGGCAGAATCATTGCGAATTTTCCGGATTTCATGAGCGAGGACCAGAGAATCCCCGACCATCTGACGCAACTGGGTGAATTGACGCTTGTTCCCGAGGCCAACATCATCAAGCTGCCCAACGTCAGCGCTTCGGTTCCGCAGTTGAAAGAAGCCATCAGGGAACTGCAAGGCAAAGGATACAAACTGCCGGAATATCCCGAAGATCCGAAAACCGAGAAAGAAAAGGAAATCCAGACGCGCTATGCCAAAGTGCTGGGCTCGGCGGTTAACCCGGTATTGCGCGAAGGCAATTCGGATCGTCGCGCACCTCTTTCGGTCAAGAACTTCGCCAAGAAGAACCCGCATAAACTGGGAGCCTGGGCGGCTGACTCCAAGGCACATGTTGCCCATATGACCAGCGGCGACTTCTACGGCAACGAGAAATCCGTCGTTCTGGAAAATGGCGGCGAATTCAAGATCGAATTCGTCGGCGCCGATGGCACGACCAAAGTTCTGAAAGACAAGCTGAAGGCACTGAAGGGCGAAATCCTCGACGGCACCTTCATGAGCAAGAAGGCGTTGCGCAAGTTCTACGCCGATCAGATTGACGATGCCAAGCAAAATAGCTTGCTGCTCTCCCTGCACCTGAAAGCCACCATGATGAAGGTGTCCGATCCGGTGATGTTCGGCCATGCGGTGTCCGTGTTCTACAAGGATGCTTTGGAAAAGCACGCCGAGACGCTGAAGCAAATCGGCTACAACCCGAACATGGGCATTGGCGATCTCTACAACAAGATCAAGACGCTGCCGGAAGCCAAGCAAGCCGAGATTCAGGCCGACATCCAGGCGGTATATGCCGCCCGTCCGGCTCTGGCCATGGTCGATTCGGACAAGGGCATCACCAACCTGCATGTGCCGAGCGATGTCATCGTTGATGCCTCCATGCCGAACGTGGTCCGCGACTCCGGCAAGATGTGGAACAGGGAAGGCAAATTGCAGGACACCAAGGCGATGATTCCCGATCGCTGCTATTCGACGATGTACAAGACCATTATCGAGGATTGCAAGAAGAACGGCGCCTTGAATCCGGCCACCATGGGTTCGGTTCCGAATGTCGGCCTGATGGCTCAGAAAGCCGAAGAATACGGCTCACACCCGACCACTTTCATCGTTCCAGCCAATGGTACGGTTAGTGTCGTTGATGCCGATAGCAAGCAGTTGATGGAGCACGCAGTTGAGGCCGGCGACATCTGGCGCATGTCCCGCACGCGTGACATCCCGGTCCAGGACTGGGTCAAGCTGGCCGTCACCCGCGCCCGCGCGACCGGCGTACCTGCAGTATTTTGGCTCGACAAGAACCGTGCGCATGATGCCATAGTCATCGCCAAGGTCGAGAAATACCTGAAGAACCACGACACCACCGGACTCGAAATCAAGGTCCTGTCGTTGGACGACGCGATGAAATTCTCCCTTGAGCGTATCCGCCAAGGCAAGGACACCATCTCGGTGACCGGCAACGTGATGCGCGATTACCTGACCGATCTGTTCCCTATACTTGAACTGGGTACCAGCGCCAAGATGCTCTCCGTCGTTCCGCTGCTGGCTGGTGGCGGACTGTTCGAGACCGGTGCCGGTGGTTCAGCTCCGAAACACGTTCAGCAATTCGTCAAAGAAGGCTATCTGCGCTGGGATTCTCTTGGCGAGTTCTCGGCTCTTGGAGCCTCGCTGGAGCATGTGGCTGCGAACTTCAAGAATCCGAAGGCACAGGTTCTGGCCGATGCACTTGATCTGGCGATTGCCAAGTTCCTTGACAACAACAAGTCACCGGCACGCAAGGTCGGCGAGATCGACAATCGCGGCAGCCACTTTTATCTCGCCTTGTACTGGGCCGAGGCACTTGCCGCTCAGACCAAAGACGCTGAGTTG
>CAIVZW010000303.1 GCA_903910495.1 uncultured beta proteobacterium | reverse complement strand
CTTTATTGACCGGCCTAACCGGGATAGGCCTGTGGCTATAATTTAACAAACTAGGACAGAAAATATCATGAGCAAACCGACATCAACGATCATCTGGACGGCAATAGATGAAGCCCCTGCACTGGCCACCTACTCCTTGCTGCCTATTGTTCAGGCCTTTACCAGGGATACCGGCGTTTCAGTTGAAACCAGGGATATCTCCCTTGCCGGAAGAATCATTGCGAATTTTCCGGATTACCTGAGCGATGCCCAGAAAATCCCCGACCATCTGACGCAACTGGGCGAATTGACGCTTCTTCCCGAGGCCAACATCATCAAGTTGCCCAACGTCAGCGCTTCGGTTCCGCAGTTGAAGGAAGCCATCAGGGAACTGCAAGGCAAAGGATACAAACTGCCGGATTATCCCGAAGATCCGAAAACCGAGGAAGAAAAGGAAATCCAGGCCCGCTATGCCAAGGTGCTGGGCTCGGCGGTGAACCCGGTATTGCGCGAAGGCAATTCGGATCGTCGCGCACCTCTTTCAGTCAAGAACTTCGCCAAGAAGAACCCGCACAAACTGGGCGCCTGGGCGGCTGACTCCAAGGCGCATGTTGCCCATATGAGCAGTGGTGATTTCTTCGGCAACGAGAAATCGCTGGTTCTGGAAAATGGCGGCGAATTCAAGATCGAGTTCGTCGCTGCCGATGGCTCGACCAAGCTACTGAAGGACAAGTTGAAGGCCTTGAAGGGCGAAATCATCGATGGCACCTTCATGAGCAAGAATGCCTTGTGCAAGTTCTACGCCGATCAGATTGACGATGCCAAGCAAAATGGCTTGCTGCTCTCCCTGCACCTGAAAGCCACCATGATGAAGGTGTCCGATCCGGTGATGTTCGGACACGCCGTTTCCGTTTTCTACAAGGACGTTTTCGAGAAGCACGCCGCGACCCTCAAGCAAATCGGCTATAACCCGAACATGGGACTCGGCGATCTCTACAGCAAGATCAAGACGCTGCCGGAAGCCATGCAGGCCGAGATTGTTGCCGACATCCAGGCGGTCTATGCCAGCCGTCCGGCGCTGGCCATGGTCGATTCAGACAAGGGCATTACCAACCTGCATGTACCGAGCGACGTCATCGTCGACGCCTCGATGCCCAATGTCGTCCGCGACTCCGGCAAGATGTGGAACAAGGAAGGCAAGCTGCAGGATACCAAGGCGCTCATTCCCGATCGCTGCTACTCGACCATGTACAAGACCATCGTCGAGGATTGCAAGAAGAACGGTGCGTTCAATCCGGCCACCATGGGTTCGGTTCCGAATGTCGGCCTGATGGCTCAGAAAGCCGAAGAATACGGTTCGCATCCGACCACGTTCATCATTCCCGCCAACGGCACGGTTCGCGTTGTTGACACTGACGGCAAGGTGCTGATGGAGCATAGGGTCGAAGCCGGCGATATCTGGCGCATGTCACGCGTACGCGACATTCCTATTCAGGACTGGGTCAAGCTGGCGGTCAATCGCGCCCGGGCAACCGGCGCTCCGTCGGTGTTCTGGCTGGACAAGAACCGTGCTCATGATGCCAATGTGATCACCAAGGTCGAGAAGTATCTGAAGAACCATGACACCTCCGGTCTGGAAATCAGGATCCTGTCCCCGGACGAAGCGATGAAGTTCACCCTGGCGCGTATTCGTCAAGGCAAGGACAGCATTTCGGTGACCGGCAACGTGCTGCGTGACTACCTGACCGATCTGTTCCCTATCCTTGAACTGGGTACCAGTGCCAAGATGCTCTCCGTCGTTCCGCTGCTGGCCGGCGGTGGCCTGTTCGAAACCGGTGCCGGCGGTTCGGCTCCGAAGCACGTTCAGCAATTTGTCAAGGAAGGCTATCTGCGCTGGGACTCTCTGGGCGAGTTCTCGGCTCTGGGAGCCTCGCTGGAACACGTGGCCGCGAACTTCAAGAATCCGAAAGCACAGGTTCTGGCCGATGCACTCGATCTGGCGATTGCCAAGTTCCTTGACAACAACAAGTCACCGGCACGCAAGGTCGGCGAGATCGACAATCGCGGCAGCCACTTTTATCTCGCCTTGTACTGGGCCGAGGCACTTGCCGCTCAGACCAAAGACGCTGAGTTG
>CAIVZW010000302.1 GCA_903910495.1 uncultured beta proteobacterium | reverse complement strand
GCCACGACCTTCGAAGAAGCAGACAAGATTCCCTTGCTAACGTTGCCTGGATGCAAGCTCATAAACCGTTTTCCCCTGTGAGCGGAACAAATCCGCCGCATGCAGAAAACTCTCGGAATGGCCTGCGAACAAAAGCCCGTTGTCACTCATCAGCGGAGCAAAACGCGCCAGGATCTTGTATTGTGTTGGCTTGTCGAAATAAATCATGACGTTTCGACAGAAAAGAGCATCGAGCGGACCACGAACAGACCAGTTCGGCTCCAGCAGATTGAGGCGCTGAAACGAGATCAGGCGACGCAGCTCGGGCTTCACGACAAACTCTCCCTCCTGAACGCCCGATCCCTTGATGAAAAAACGACTCAATCTCTCGAGCGAGATCTTGTCGACACGATCCCGCGCATAAACTCCCTTTGCTGCGGTAGCCAGGACGTTGGTATCAAGGTCGGAGGCGATAATGGACACCGGCGTATTAAAGCTGTTGAAGGTTTCAACTACGGTCATCGCGATACTGTAGGGTTCCTCTCCGGTCGATGCTGCAGAACACCAGATCTTGATCGGCGAACGCCCCTGCAACTTTTTGAGCTGCTCTGCGAGAATGGGGAAGTGATGAGGCTCACGGAAAAATGAGGTGAGATTGGTGGTCAATGAATTGACAAATTTTTCCCACTCGTTTTTATCGCCACGTTCGAGAAGTGCCAGATAATCAGCGAAAGATTTCTGGCGAGTCTCACGCAGACGCCGTGCAAGACGGCTATAGACCATATCCTGTTTTGTCGCCGAGAGCGAAATCCCGGCATGGGCGTAGATGAGTTTGCGCACGTGTTCGAAATCCGCTGCAGTAAAAGCGAACTCACGGGCCCCGGTATCGGATCGGGCTATCGTCGGGTTCCATGTCGGCTTTGGCTCAAGCACTGATCAAACCTCCAGTTTTTCCCGGCAAACCAGGATCATGCTGCTTATTCCTGACCCGGCCATCAATGCCCCAACAGCTCAATTCCTGCCTTCGGATTTGGCCGACGTGGCAGTTGTTTCAGCGTCTGCATCGGCATCGACATTAACTGTAGCATTTCCATCCTCCTGCAGCATGGCTTCTTCGGTTCGCTTGTTCAATACCACAATATTGATCCGCCGGTTGGCCGAACTTAATGGATCATTCTTGTCAAACAATACAGTTGAGGACAGTCCGACCACGCGTAGAACCTTGTTCTCGTCCATGCCACCGGCAATCATCTCGCGCCGCGACGAGTTCGCCCGATTGGCCGAAAGTTCCCAGTTGGAGAACCCCTTCTCACCGCCGCCGAACTGGGCAGCATCGGTGTGCCCGGAAAAACTGACCTTGTTGGGCACGGCATTCAGCGCTTTGCCGATCTCGCGCAGAATGATTTTCGAGTAGGGCTTCAGTTCGGCACTGCTGGTATCGAACATCGGGCGGTTCTTCTCGTCGATGATCTGGATACGCAGCCCTTCCGGGGTTACATCGATCAGCAACTGGTTCTTGAACTGGCGCAGCATCGAATTGCCATCAATGAGCTTCTCGATGCTTTTCTTGAGTTCGTTGAGCGTCGCTTTCTCGCGTTGCTCAAACTCCTTGCGCAACTGTTCTGTCTTGGCTTCCTTGACGTTGGGCGCCTTTTTCTTTGCTTCCATCTCGCCATTCTTGACCTGGCCGGACGTGCTGGTCAGGTCCTTGCCGCCCCCCTTCAGAATGCTGGTCGCATCACCTGCCCCCGATCCGCCCGACATGCCAACCTTGAGCGGGTTAAGGAAATAATCGGCGATGCCCTTGAGATCGCCATTCGCCGTCGAACCGAGCAACCACATGAGCAGAAAAAAGGCCATCATCGCCGTCACGAAGTCGGCATAGGCAATCTTCCACGCGCCACCGTGGTGACCACCAGCCACCTTCTTGATGCGTTTAATAACGATTGGGCGTACGTCTTCGCTCATTCAGCGTCCCTGGAGGCAGCAGATTTGATTTACTTTCCCTTGCGCGCCTTGAGTTCTTCTTCGAGTTCCAGGAAGGTTGGCCGGTCGCCTGAAAACAACACCTTGCGCCCGAATTCAACGGCCACCTGCGGCGCATAGCCGGACATCGAGGCCAGCAAAACTACCTTGATCACCTGATAGATCTTCGATCCTTCGTGCGCCTTTTGCTCAAGCAGGGTAGCTATCGGCGACACAAAACCATAGGAGATCAGAATACCGAGAAAAGTGCCAACCAGTGCGCCACCGATCATCTTGCCAAGTACCGCCGGAGGTTCACCGACCGAGCCCATGACGTTAACCACCCCCATCACTGCCACGACGATACCGAAGGCCGGCGTGGCATCGGCGACCTTGGCCATAATGTGGCCTGGCACTTCTACCTCGTGATGGTGCGTCTCGATTTCGACATCCATCAGATTTTCGATTTCGAGCGCATTGAGATTGCCGCCAACCATCATGCGCAGGTAATCGGTGATGAATTCCATCACATGGTGGTCGTGCGACAGAGCCGGATACTTGCCGAAGATCGGACTTTCGTGCGGGTTCTCGACGTCGTTCTCGATCGACATCAAGCCTTCTTTGCGTACTTTGGCCAACACTTCGAAGAGCATGGCCAGCAGGTCGACGTAAAGCGCCTTGTTGTATTTCGACCCTTTGAAAATACTTGGCAGT
>CAIVZW010000301.1 GCA_903910495.1 uncultured beta proteobacterium | reverse complement strand
CTGCTGATGCCCGTTATCCTGACCAGCGGCCTGATCTATCTTTACCCCGAGTTCGCCCCGGACAAGATGTTCGGCTTTGACGGTCTGCTGCCGGTGGCCATGCTGCACTATCTGTCGGCAACGGCCATCCTGCTGTTCATGATGTCGCACATTTATCTGGGGACCACCGGCAAGACGGTCGGCCAGATGTTCAAGATGATGTTTACCGGTTGGCACGAGCACTAAGCGGTCATCCGGAAATCGATTCACTACTGTTCGAATGGAGAGAAAAATGAAACACAACGTCATTCTTGGATTACTCGGCCTGACCGGCGCCCTGCTGTTTTCCCCCATGGCTTCGGCCGCCGACGCGGCGGCCGCCGAAGCACTGGCCAAGAAGGAAGGCTGCCTGAAGTGTCATGCCATCGACAAAAAGAAGGAAGCCAAGTCGCTCAAGGAAATCAGCAAGCAATTCGCTGGAAAGCCGGATGCCGAGGCGAAGATCCTGAAGCAGATTACGGCTGGCGAGAAGGTAAAACTGGACGACGGCACAGAAGAAGAGCACAAGATGATCAAGTCCAAGGACAAGGCCGAAATCAATAACCTCATCGGCTGGATCCTGTCGCTGAAGTAGCCCGGTGGTGAAAAGTTTGATTACCGAAATTGTGAGGACCAAGAAATGAAACTGACACGACGCGACTTTATTCAGTTCTCGGCGGCAACGGCCTGTCTTCTGGCTACCGGATGCGCAAGCAATGCGGCCATGCCGGCTTCGGCGGCTCTGATCCCGAGAAAATCCAACGGGGGGAATCCGGCCAAGGGCGAATGGATTGCCAGTACCTGCCAGGGTTGCACACAGTGGTGCGCCATCCAGATTTTTGTGCAGAACGGACGGGGGGTGCGTGTGCGCGGCAATCCACTCTCCAAGACCAATCATGGCTATTGCTGTCCGCGCGGCCACTTGATTCCGCAACAGGTCTACGATCCTGACCGCATCAAAGTGCCGATGAAGCGCACCAATCCGGTCAAGGGGCGCGGTGTCGATCCGAAGTTCGTCCCCATTTCGTGGGACGAGGCGATGGACACCGTCGCCGAGAAGATGATGGAACTGCGCCGTGCCAACGAAGGGCACAAGTTCATGTACATGCGCGGCCGTTATTCGTCGACTTCCACCGAGCTGCTCTACGGTACCCTGCCGAAGATCTATGGTACAGGCAACTATTTTTCGCATAGCGCGATCTGCGCTGAAGCCGAGAAAATGGGGCCGGGACTGACGCAAGGCTTCTTCGGCTACCGTGATTACGACCTGTCCAAGACCAACTGTCTGGTACTCTGGGGTGCTGATCCGCTGGCGTCCAACCGCATGGTGCCGAACACGATTCATTACTTCCACGAAATTCTGGCGCGCGGCAAGGTCATCGCGGTAGATCCACGCCTGTCCAACGTAGCCGCCAAGGCGCACGAATGGCTACCGCTCAAGCCGGGTACGGATGGTGCGCTGGCCGGCGCGATTGCACACGTCCTGCTGACGGAGGGCATGTGGAACCGCGAGTTTGTCGGTGACTTCAAGTTCGGCAACAACCGCTTCGTTGCCGGTAACCTTGTTGACGAAACCGCCTTCGAGGAGAAAGAAACCCACGGCCTCGTCAAGTGGTGGAACCTGGAACTCAAGGATCGCACCCCGGCCTGGGCCGAGAAGGAAACACTTATTCCCGCCGACCAGATCCTGCGCGTGGCGCGAGCCATGGGCAAGGCAGCGCCAAAGACCATCGTCTGGATGGGACCGGGCGCCGCGATGACCCCACGTGGCACGTATGCCGCAATGGCGGTCCATGCTTTGAACGGTTTGCTCGGGTCAATCGACGTCGAAGGCGGCGTATGGCAGTCGAGCAGCGTTCCGCTCGCGGCCTTTCCGAAAGCCGACGCCTATGTGGATAATGTGGCAAAAGAGGCCAGCAAAGGCAAGAAAATCGATGGCCGAGGCGCCAAGGATATGCCGGCGATGATGAACGCACGCCCCGGCAGTGGCGTTGTGACCAACAACGTCGCCAATGGCCTCTTGAAGGATCCCGGTGCGGTCAAGGTGTTCATGTCGTCGTGGTCTAACTTCAACTTCTCCTGCACCGGTGCCGAACGCTGGGACAGAGCGATGGCCAAGGTGCCGTTCTTCGTGCACATGGTGACCAACGCTTCGGAGATGACGCAGTTTGCCGACATCGTCCTGCCGGCGACATTCAATGCCGCCGAGGGCTGGTCGATTGTTGCCAACATGGGCAACGGTCATGGTTTCGCTTCGATCCAGCAGGGCGCGGTCAAGCGCCTGTGGGACGTCAAGCAGGAAGAAACCGAAGTGATGTGGCTACTGGCCGAGAAACTGAAGCAGAAAGGCTTCGCGAACCTCTTCGATTACTACTCGAAGGAATTCAAGGATCCGGAAACCGGCAAGGCACCGACGACGGCCATGGAGTTCAGCGAAATCGCTGCCAAGATGACCAGTGTCACCTTGTGGAAGCCCAAGGAAGCGCTCAAGGGCGACGCACCGATCAATGGCTGGGCCGACTTCCGTGCCAAGGGCATGTTCAGCGGACCGAAATACACGCTGAAGAAAGGCTGGGGTGGCAAGTTTGCCACAGTCACCAAGAAGTTCGAGTTCTACAGCGAAACGGCGAAAAAGGGCCTGATTGAACACGCCAAGAAATACGAGACCACCGTCGACGACATTCTCACGGTGTCCGGCTACGTGGCCAGAGGCGAACTGGCCTTCGTACCGCATTACGAACCGCCGAAGCGGCATGGCAGCGAGGCCGAGTACCCCTTCACCTTCATCGACTACAAGTCGCGCCTCAACCGGGAAGGACGTTCGGCGAACATGACCTGGTATCAGGAATTCAAGAAGGTTGATCCGGGCGACGTTTCGTGGGACGACGTGATCAAGATGAACCCGTCCGATGGCGCCAGGTTGGGCTTGAAGACCGGCGATACGGTCAAGATCACCTCGCCGAGCGGTTCGATTGTCACCAAACTCAAGCTGTGGGAAGGTGTTCGGCCAGGAACGGTAGCCAAATGCTACGGGCAGGGCCACTGGGCCTATGGTCGTGTGGCGTCGAAGGAGTATGGCAAGACGGCGCACGGTGGCAATAACAACGAGATTCTGGTCGACGACTATGACCGTCTGAGTGGCGCCACGGCGCGCAATGGCGGCTTCACCGGCGTTCGCATCCAGAAAATTACTGCCTGACCCACTGGCTGAAGGAGATAGAGATGAAATTTGGAATGGTCATCGACCTGCAGCGCTGCGTGGGTTGCGGCGCCTGTGCATTTGCCTGCAAGGCTGAGAATACGACGCGTGATCGTGATGCTGAAGACGGACAAAGCTTCAACTGGGCCGACTTCGTCATGAAGACGGAAGGAAAGTTTCCGGACACCACCCACTGGGTCATGCCGGTGCTGTGCAATCACTGTTCAGACGCGGCCTGTGTCGAAGTCTGCCCGGTCAAGCCGAACAAGGCCATGTACAAGACGCCCGAGGGCATCACCATGCACGATCCATCGCTGTGCATCGGCTGCCGCGAGTGCCAGACGGCATGTCCCTACAGCAACGAGGAACTGGATGCGACGAGCCTCAACGGCGAGCAGTACAGCGTGATCAGCTACAACTCGCGCTACAAGCCGATCCATCCGAAATGGGAAGACAAGAGCGCACTCATCGCCGGCGTCACTGCCTCTGGCGCCGAGACGGCGCAAAAAGCGGGCGTCCCTGTTCCGGCCATGAATGCATTCGAGTCGAGGGACGTCGGCCCACTGCGCAAGCCACGGATTGTCGAAAAATGCACCTTCTGTGCGCATCGCACGCTCAACGGGCTGCAGCCGGCCTGCGTCGAAGTCTGTCCGTCGCAGGCACGCATCTTCGGCGATCTGGACGATGCCAACTCACCGGTTGCGAAAATACTGCAGACCAAGAAGACGTTTGTTCTGAAACCGGAAGGCGGCACCAAGCCGAACGTATACTATGTCGGCAAGTACAGTGTCCGGTCTTAGGTCATAATCACCTGAACGGGGCGAGCATTCCTCGCCCCTTTTTTTTCGCTGGAGAGAATGATGTCCAACCTGGATTTCGACAGAGCGGCGGCTCTCGCCGACATGTGTCGATTACTGACCGCCTGCTATTACGAGCCCGGTCCCGAATTTGCCGAGGAGAAGATCTTCGACTCGCTCGCCGAGGCGGCTGGTCGCATTGATCCACTCTTGGTGACCCATGCGCTACAGCTCAAAACGGCCTTTGAATCGGAATCACACGATAATTTGCTGGTCGATTATTCCCGGCTCTTTCTTGGACCGGGAGGCATTCTGGCGCTGCCTTACGAATCCGCATGGCTGGAGAAAGACAGCAACTCCTCGATTGACGCGACACAAGTACTGCTCGAGCTTTTCGAGGATGGCGGTTTCGAGATGGATACGGAGTTCAAGGATCTGCCAGACCACCTCGCCGTTGAACTGGAATTTCTCTACACATTGCTCTTCCGGATTGCTGCAGCAATTCAAACTGGAGATCAGCGGGCGATGGACAGCGCACTTGCTTTACGCTGGAGCCTGCTTGAACAGCACCTCGGACGCTGGATAGAGGATTTTCAGAAGGCGGTTCATGCGGGCGCAGGGTGTCGTTTTTACCGTGAGCTGGTCGATTTGACGGTGCTGTTCGTCAGCCTTGTTCGTAACGACCAAACTGCTGGGCCGTCATGTTGAGTAGCAGAGGCAATCGCGTCGCCACACAGTAACGCCAAATGATTCGTGGGTTAATGCTAAACCTATCTCGTGGTTTCAGGCTGGCTTTGAGAGGTAGGAAATCAGCATTTCAGTTGTGTGCTCACGTCGTGCCCGAAGCCAATCCTCGTTCGTCAAATCCTGGTTAAACAAAACCGATAGAGTGTAGCGATTGGATATGTGTAGCTGACTTTGCGCCACAATTGACACGTAGAACTGCAATGGATCAATGCCAGTCCGGAAAATACCCTCTTTCTCACCTCGCTGCAGAAAACCCCTTATCACATCGATAAGGGGCAACGACATCGCCTGAATGCTCGGCAGACGTTTGAGAAGGCGACCCTTGAGGATATTCTCTGTACTGATCAGCGCGATGAAGTCGCTGTGTGTGGCAAAGAAATCAAAGGAAAACAGGATAAGCCTGCGCAATCCTTCCAGTGGAGCACAATTCGCCAGGTCGAGTTGCAGTTCCTGGTTACGGATTTCGCTGTAGACGGATTCCAGATTAGAGAGATAGAGGCCTTCTTTGTTGCCAAAATAATGATAAATCATCCGCAAATTTGATTTGCTCCGGCGCGCAATCCGCTCGATCCGTGCGCCATTGAATCCATGGAGGCAAAACTCTACCCGACCCGCATCCAGGATGGCGCGCCGCGTCCGATCGGGATCGCGGCGGCGGATCTCAGTCAGCTTTGATTTTGACTGCTTGCCAGCTTTGAGCGGATCCAGTTTAGTGTCCATCTATGCATTATCCTGATTGAATACCCCATCTGCGGGTGCGTGGGTACAGGCCATGCGGAGCGCCTCGAAGCAGTAGCCATCATATCATCCCGGCGTGTTCTAGTCGTCGACTCCCCGACCCGGGATTGCATTGTTTGCCGGATCCTCATTACGAGTCGAACCGAGTACCGCGAGCGTCAATCAAGCTCCGCACATTTGCCGGCACTCATCGCTGCAGCAATTCAGGGCCGAGTAGCAAATCGGGCACCCAAGTTGATATCCACGGCACGTAGGTAACGAGAACCAGGAAAGCGAGCAGAATCCCCAGCCAAGGCACCACGGCTTTAACGACGGTCATGATGCTCATTCCGGTAATGCCGGAGGCCACGAACAGGTTCAGCCCGACCGGTGGCGTCAACATGCCGATCTCCATGTTAACCACAAACACGATACCAAGATGGATCGGATCGATGCCGAGCTTCATGGCTATCGGGAATATTACTGGCGACAGGATGGTGATAATGGCGACCGGTTCCATGAAGTTTCCGGCGATCAGCAGCAAGACGTTGACGAGGATGAGGAACACCCAAGGCTCGAGATTGGCGGAAATCACGCTGGCGACGAGCATATCGGGGATGCGTTCGGAGGTCATCACATGCGCGAAGAGGAACGCGTTGCCGACGATAAACATGAGCATCACCGTCACTTTGCCCGCTTCCAGCAAGACCTTCGGACTGTCCTTTAGCGGACAGTCCTTGTAGACCCACGTGGCAACCACGAAGGCATAGACGGCCGAGACAGCAGCGGCCTCGGTCGGCGTAAAGGCGCCACCGTAGATGCCGCCCATGATGACGAAGATCAGCAAGATACCCCAAATCGATTTGCGCGTTTTCTCGTACAATTCACTCCACGATGATTTGGGCATTCGCGGCAGGCCGGTACAGCGAGCGTAGAAATATACCGCGACCATCAGGAGCACGCCGAGCATGATGCCGGGGAAAAAGCCGGCGAGGAATAGGCGGCCGAGCGAAGTCTCCGTCGTTGCCGAGTAGGCGATCATGGGGATCGAAGGCGGGATCAGGATTCCGAGCGTGCCGGCGCAGCAAATGCTCCCCACCGCGAAGGAGGGCGGGTAACCTGTGCGAATCATGCCGGCGATGACGATCGAGCCGATCGCCGCCACGGTGGCGGGCGAGGAGCCGGAAATCGCAGCAAACAGCATGCATGCGAATATCGAGGCTACGGCAAGCCCGCCCGGAACGTGGCCGACCAATGCCGACGCAAAATCCATCAATCGCCTCGCAATACCGCCGCTCGTCATGTAGCCGCTGGCCAGAATGAAGAAGGGGATGGACATCAGCGTGTAGTGTTCCATCGTCGCGAAGAACTTCAACGCGATCGATGCCAGCGAGGTTGGCGTGAAGAGCAAGGCCGTTAAGACGCTGGACAGGCCAATCGAGATCGAAATCGGCATGCCGAGCGCGAGGAGCACGAACAAGGCGATGATAAGGAAAAGTGTAGTCATAATTTCAAGTCCAACTCTGTCGTTAGTCGCTTCACCGCGGCGCTACTGCTTGCGGTGGTCTTTGTACTGCTCTAGGGCCTCGGCCGCTTCATTCACGAGCTTGAAACCCTTCTCTTCGCCACGAACGATCCGCCACGTTGTCTGGATCAGCCGGTAGAGCAGCAGCAAGAACCCGAGAGGCAGGACAATGATCATGATCCAGCGCTGGATATGGATGTCGTCCCCCGTGATGCCGATTTCATAGACCGTTGCAAAGTAGTGCCAACTGCCGATGAGCATGAGCACGGCGTAGATCATGCAGAGCAAGCCGGCGATGACGCCAGCGACCTGCTTGCCGCGGGCGGGCAGCACGTTGACCAGTGCGTCGACGCCGATGTGAGAGCCGGCCTTGATGCCATACGAGATCCCGATTAGCACCAGCCAGCCGAACAGGTAAATTGAAGCCTCGATGCCCCACAATATCGATGAGTTGAAAACGTAGCGCAGGATCACCTGCGCAAAGGTGACAAGCGTCATGGCCGCGAGGAGGAAAGCGATTGCGCCTTCCTCCAGCCGATCAACTAGATGGCGACTCATATATCCATGTCTCCGCTATTTTTTTGCTTGGTCAGCGACGTTGGAATTGCGTGCAGCTTCGATCAAGTCCTTACCGATCGCCGGCTCGAACTTGGACCAGACCGGGGCCATCACCTTCTTCCACGCCTCCAATTCCTGGGGAGTGAAGCTGATAATCTTCGACTTACCGGATTCGATAATTTTCTTCTTGCTATCCTGATGCATCGCACTGGCCATCTTGTTGGCCTCGGCGGAAGATTCTTGGATAGCGCGAGCGAGGCTCGTGCGCACGTCAGCCGGCAACTTATCCCACCAACGCGCCGCGACGGTGACCATAAAGGTCATCATGCCGTGGTTGCTTTCGACGATGAAGGGCTGCACCTCGTAGAATTTCATCGAGTAAATGCTGGTCCAGCTATTCTCCTGACCGTTAACGACGCCGGTCTGCAAAGCTTGATAAACCTCGGAGAAGGCGAGCTTCTGCGGCACTGCACCGATTGCAGCGAACTGCGCCTCAATCACCTTGGAGGGCTGGATGCGGAAGCGGAGACCCTTTGCGTCGCCCGGCATGTGGATTTCACGGTTGGATGACATCTGTTTCATGCCGTTGTGGACGTAGCCTAGACCGACATAGCCGCGATTGCTGACTGAATTGAGTAACTCCTGGCCTTGCTTAGAGTTCTCGAAGCGGGTGACCGCGTCCGTGTCATTGAACAGGAATGGCAGATCGAAGATTTGCAGCTTATCGGTGTAGCGATCGAACTTCGATAGCGATGGCGCGATGATTTGCACGTCATTGAGCAGCAGCGCCTCCATCTCCTGAGCGTCGCCGAATAAGGTTGAGCTTGGAAAAACTTCAACCTTCACTTTATCTCCGAGATATTTTTCCGCAAGCTCCTTAAATTTGAGGGCGGCCACGCCTTTGGGCGTGTTATCGGTGTTCACGTGGCTGTACTTGATGGTTATCGGCTGCTGCGCGTACGCGGTAGAAGTTGTCGCAACCGCGAGGACGAGCGCTAATATCAGAAGAACGAGTCGCATGGTTATGCTCCTAATAAAATTGAGAACTGTTAATTGGGTCAAATTTCAATCAGCAGGGTGGGTCCATATTCAATTAGCGCCGACAAGCGAGTATCAAATTCAGCGCTGCGCGATGAACCGAGCACGTATCGGTTTGATCACCAGAGACAGCACGGCAGCCACCACATTTAAGCCTGCCGCAATCAGAAAAACCAGGTTCCAACTACCCGTCTCGCGAAAAATCACGCCGGCCAATGGGACGATGAATGCAGCAACCCCTTGACCTGTTAACAGCAAGGTGACGTTTGTCGCGGTGTATTTCGGACCAAATGTATCGCTGATAGTGGCTGGAAATAGGCTGAAGATCTCACCCCAAGCAAAGAATACAAAGCCTGTCAGTAAAACAAACGACAAAGGATCGTGACCAAAAATGGCCAACGCCCAAATACCGAGTGCCTCTAAAGAAAAAGCAATGAACATCGTATTTTCACGTCCAATTTTGTCAGAAATATAACCAAAAAATGGACGAGTTAAACCGTTGAGAATCCGGTCAATCATCATTGCAAAAACAAGCGCGGTCATCGTAAGGCCCAGCATAGTGACAGGCACATCAGCGATTTTCATGTCCTTTGCCATGGGTGCGATTTGGGCAATCACCATCAAACCACCGGAAGCTACGCAAATAAAGCACAGGAAAAGGAGCCAAAAAGGGAGCGTTTTCAGCATTTCAAGTGGGGTGTAACTACGCTTTTGGTTGACAGCCAGACCAACTTGTTCAACGACTATTTGAGCCGGTGGCGAACGCATGAACCATGACACTAAAAAGATAATGGAGCCAAAGAGCATTCCAAAATTAAAGAATGCATTCTCGTACCCACTGACCTTGATCATGTTGACCATCGGCGTAATAAATAAGGCGGACCCTAGGCCAAATCCCATCGCCACCAAACCGGCAGCAAGCCCTCGCCGATCAGGAAACCACTTCAACAAGTTTCCAGAACAAGCCGCTACCACGCCACCCACGCCGAGCCCCCCCAATGCCGCCGCAAAATAAAGCACTGTGAGAGATCCTGCAGTCGCATTCATCCCCCATGAAACAGCGACAAGAATCCCGGAGCCCATCACAACAGGGCGTGGGCCGTAACGATCTATGAGGTAACCCGACACCGGCATGAGCCAAGTTTGCGCAACGATCATAATCGTGAACGCAACTTGAATCGCCACAAGCGTCCAGCCTAACTTGGCATTGATCGGGTTAACGAACAATGTCCAACCATATTGAATGTTAGAGACCATTGCCATGCAGATAATGCCGTAGCAAAGTTGCAACCATCGGTTGTCGTTTATAGCGCTTCTAATTGGCAAACTGATTGATGCAGTCGTGTTCATGTTTATCTCCTATTGGCTCTTCGTGGAAGAGTGTGGGCAAATTTGCATGCTGGTTAGATTATTTGGGGCATTGATGTGAGAATTTATAGTCGCAGGAACTCTTCGTCTCGCAGACCATATGTACGGCGCTGGATGACGCGGATCTTGTTGTTGAGACCTTCGACGAAGCCGAGCGAGACTTTGTTCTTGGGCCGGCAATAGGCAGCGACGCCATCCCAATGACGCTCGATCATCTCGGCAAACTTCTCGAAGGGTTTCAAACGTTGCCACTTCAGACTGGTCTTCCAGTTGTCGAAGAAGCGACGCGCCCAACCTTCTCACTGATAGCTCCAGAGCTGGCCGAACGATTCATTGAGCAGGTAGGCTGTGTTGAGCCGCTTGTTGGCGGGCAGCAATATTTTCAACGATGCCCTGCCATCTGCAGTGAGGTTTTCGTGATGGCGCAGCAGGCCTATTGGCGGGTTGGTATTGGGCATCTCGAAAACCGTTGAGACGCCGCCGCATGCAGCAGCTGCCGACCCGGTCTTCCATGTTTCTTTATTTGGATACCCTGGGTCACGAAAATGCACGTGACTATCGATCGCATCAGGCAATAGGTAAAAGCCATCGGCCCGCATCTCCTGTCTTGCCGGGGGCATCAGATCGCCGTGCCCAACGGCGACGATGAACTCACCAGAAATCGCAACAGAGGCCTCTATGATCTGATCGGGGGACACCAGTTTGGCCCCGCGAATCACGAGGTCAACTTGTTTAGAAGAAGTATTCATTGGTTTGATTGTGTTAATCGGTCAACCCTGCACCGCGGGGTAGGTTGAGACTCATTTACGCGAACCTGCAGCCAGTGCTGCGAGCAACGAATTCGTGTTACCCACAAAACCGTGGAGCAACTGAACAATGAAGTGAATGGCTCGCGTCACATAGGTCGGCGAAGGTGTGCCGCATGCTTCGGCAAGCAGCACACAGTCATAGCCAATGAAGGCCGCATCCTGTAGGGAAGAAAAAATACAACGATCGGTGTTGACACCCACAAACAGCAAGGTGGTGATGCCCTGATGGCGCAAGACAGTGTCGAATTCGTTGTCCCAAAAACCGCTCAGTCGATGCTTAAAGATGGTGATGTCGGTCGGATCCACTTTGAACTCACTGATGACCTGCGCGCCCCACTCTCCTGGCACGACCGATTGACCGCGGTCATTCGGCGAACGATCTGCGTAGCAAACGGCGCTATGGGAACCGCCCTTGCCTTTGAACTGTATCGTTGGACTGAGGTTCAGGCAATCGGGTCGCACGCCCCAATTGAGCCAGACGACCGCACCACCCGCATGACGCCACGCCGGCAGCAAACGTTTAATCATCGGAATCGGCTTGCGCATTGGTTTGACATTGATGCCCTTCTGCCCGAACCAACCATCAGGGTGACAAAAATCGTTCTGCATATCGACAACAACGACTGCACTGCGAGCTATATCAATCTCGATGGATTGTGGCTTGGCATCAAAGCGCAAAGGTTTCGTTGGGATTGCTTTGCGCACCAAGCTCAATCCGTCTGGCTCTAATGCCCAAGCGTTATGACGTGCTGGGCCAAAGGGATCTAATTTTTTATTAAGTACGGCCACTCGGTTCTCCTTAAAGTATCGCCCAGCCAGCATCTACATCCCGTCATATTGAGCTGAACGATTTTGTTGAATTCCTCTGCCGTGGTTTCCACGGCCGGTATTACCAATCGGTCCAGAGTCCCCAGCCACATCGGGTTATAGCCACTTCAACGTTGTAACCGGCACAAACGTCTGGAACGCGGCCAGCAATGCACGTGGGTCAGACTCTACGATAACCATATCCCTGTGCTGCGCCGGAAGAAAATGTTCATCGATCATCG
>CAIVZW010000300.1 GCA_903910495.1 uncultured beta proteobacterium | reverse complement strand
GGGCTGTGCTCAGGCATAGTGCCGCAACGCTGGGAACACAAACATTGCCCAGCGAGAAACTGATGATAATGCCAGGAGCGGAGATGGATCCTATCACTGGCGTCCAACGCCGCCAGTCTGATGAGGCGACCGACGGACAATTGTTGAGTTGTGACGGAACTTGAGCTGTGTTATCAGTCATTTGTCTACCTGTAACCTGAGGATGTTAAGGACATTCCCCAACTGCTTCACAACATCTCCACAGAAGAAGCAAATCGGCATATCTATGTGTTTTGGTGGTTTTCTAGTATGTCGGCCACCGATACTCTATGCTACCAGATCGAGTCAATTCCAGAAGCCCTGATCTTCCCATCGCGCGTAACCAACGGCAACCTGTGATACAGTGCTGTTGCTGCGATGATGCGATCTGGCATGTCAGGAACTTGCACACGGGAGACCTTGGGCAGGGTTTCGGCGACGGCAAGATCAAGTGGCGCCAACACGAGCGCGCTGCGGTCATCGTTCAACGCCCGTAACACCCTGGAGAGGATATCAGTCGGTATGCGGCCTTTCTCTATCAGGTATGTGATTTCTACCAGAGTGATTGAAGGAACGAAGATGGGCAAGCCGTTCCTGGTCGTAACTTCCATCGCCTGTCGTGCTCGGGCGGATAGGAGCGGGGAGTCCAGTACATACCAGATGATGGCGTGTGTATCTGCAACAAGGGCGCTCATAGCTCAATGTCGCGCGGGAAATTTCCCCACATCTCGTGGCGCGCCTCATCTATCTCCTCTGCTGTGATCGTTACCCCCAGATCGGCGCACAAACCGAGGAGACTTTTGCGCGGAGGATGGGTGGCGTGCTTCTGGCCCAAAAACTCGGCAAATTCCAGGATGATCTGCCGTTCGGGAGGAGGTAAAGCACGCCATCGCTGCAAGAGAGATTGTTCGCTGACTGCGACGGTCATATGAACACCTTTCATCGGTTTTGAAGACCGGGGCGCCCACGGGGACACAACCACCCCCACACACGATGATACATGAAGGCGGGCGATTTGACAAACGGGCGCGCCGCGCGCCCGTTCGGCCTTCGGCGATTTCGACGCTCATGGTTCAAGTTCGCGCAATCGTTGGATGCAGCGCCGCAAGCTGTCGGCGCGTTCGGTGGCGCCGGCGATGTTTCAACGTAGCAGCACGAATTCTTCGATGAGGCTGGCGTAGCCCGGCCCGACTGAGTGCGAACTGCCCTGGGGCGGCGCCAATGCCTCGCGCAAACGCGCATGGCGGCTGCGCCGGGCCAGGTTGACGAGCGCCTGCTTGGGATCGGTCAGGCGCTCCGGCTCAGGGGGGATCGTCGCCACCGCGATGCCCAGCCAGACCGCCAGTCCAGCGCGGTCGGCAATCAGCCAGCTTTCCAGTTCAGGCACGACGGCGCGCAACAACAGCTTGGGGGAACGCTCAGGCAACCACGCGGCCAGGATCTCAGGAGGACAGCGCGCTCCCGTGTCCATGGCATCCACCAACGCCAGGATCGGGTTGCCGTAGCGGGCGCGGACATTGAAGCCCACAATCTTGGCGCGGATGAAGCCAAGCCCCTGTTTGCCGAAAGCGAATAATTACCTTTCAAATCGAAAGAAATAGCATGCGCAATTTGAGAATGCAGCGAAACCTGAATTTCGGCCCCACGGGCGAAAACTTTACGAAGATTATTGGCTTCCCAGTATGATGCACCATTTGCCGAAGGTTGCCACACAATCCAGTTATCGATTAGTGATGTAAATCCGGTTATTTGTCCTGAAAAAGTAGTCTTTTCATTCCTTTTTGAAAAAGACAAAGCCAGGTCGCCAGAATAACCATCTTCAGGTTTCAACTCTGGATTTCCGCCCGGAAACCAGTATAAATCATTCAGCCCAGGCTGGTGATAATTGCGAGAAATGTTTAATTTGAGAGCAACTTCCTGCTTTTTATCCACGAGATATTCAGCGCCAAACGAAGGAATGAATCCTATTAACCTACTGTCATACAATTCACTTCGAAATAAAAATGAAAGTGATACTTTAGGTGCAGGCTGAAAATGTACAGCATTCAACAACGAAAACTCAAGCCGATCCTGATCGTAACCGATCTTTTGCGCCCGATCGAAAACTGAAACCTGATGATACCCGGAACTTAGCGACCAATCCAGACTCAGATTCTCCTGTGGTTTCCAGTCAAAATTCAGATTACCTGTATAACTCTGCTCATTGCTGCGGCTGTCAAAATTCACAAAATTGGCCTCAGTACTCGACCTGAAATAATTTAATTCATTGCGATTCATTCCAACCACCAGCTCTAGCTTGCTTTTTTCCGTCAGGTATTTCCATGATCCCACTGCACGAATATTCCGGTCGTTCTGGGTTTCCGTTCGCACATCACCTTCAAACGACATCAATTGTGGCAAATCACGGT
>CAIVZW010000299.1 GCA_903910495.1 uncultured beta proteobacterium | reverse complement strand
CTTGAATTTTGTTCGATCAGCAGCACCGTCAAACCGATTTTACGCATTGCTTCCAGCGACGTGCCGATTTGCTCGATAATGATCGGCGCCAGGCCAAGCGATGGTTCGTCGAAGATGCAAAACTTCGGCTCGGCCATCAGGCCGGCCGCGACCGCCAACATTTGCTGCTGGCCGCCGGAAAGCGTGCCTGCCAACTGGCGGCGACGGGTTTTCAATATCGGGAACAATTCAAAGCAGCGCTGCATCGCCTCGGCGATGCGGGCTTTGGAGGGCAATGTGTAGCCGCCCATCAGCAGGTTTTCTTCTACCGACATTTGGGCGAATAGCCCGCGGTCCGCGGGTACCAGAGACAAGCCGCGGGTGATGCGGCTGTGCGCCGGCAAGCTTTCGAGCGATTGGCCGAGAAACTTGATCGATCCGCTGGTCGGGGTGATCAGTCCGCCGATGGCACGCGCAAGCGAACTCTTGCCTGCGCCATTGGGGCCGATCAGGCCGACGATCTCGCCCACTTCGACCCGGATGCCGATGCTGTCGAGCGCCAAAAAAGGGCCATAACGCACTGTCAGGTTATCAACTTCAAGCATGGGCGGTGCCTAGGTAATGTTCGATAACGAACTTGTCGCGCAGAATGTCTGCCGGCGCTCCGTCGGCGATCTTCTCGCCCGCCAGCAGTACAACCACCCGGTCGGCCAGTTCGCGAATCACGCGCATGGTGTGTTCGATGACGAAAATCGAGCACCGCGCCTTGAGCTGTTGCAGCAGCAGGATCATTTCGCGCACTTCGTTCGTTGCGAGGCCGCCGACCGGTTCGTCAAGCATGATCAGTTTCGGTCTTAGCGCCAGGCGCAGCAACAATTCCAGTCGGCGCTGCTCGAAAAGTGTCAAGCTGCCGGCCTCTTTGGCAAGTGACAGATCGAGGTGGAGCCATTCGATGAGCTCGCGCAATTGTGTCTTTTCCAGCCCTTTTTTGGCCAGCAGCAGACAGGCGGTGTCGATGTTTTTTTGCACTGTCACTCCGGCAAATACCCGCACCGCTTGATAACTGCGTGTCAGACCAAGCCCGGCCAGTTGATGCGGCTGCCGCCGACGGGTGTCGTGGCCGTCGAATTTCAGATGGCCGCTGTCGGCGCGCAACTGGCCGCTGACGATGTTGACAAATGTGGTTTTACCCGAACCGTTTGGCCCGATCATCCCGAGCGTCTCGCCGGCTTGCATCTGCACATCGACGTTTTTTAGGGCCATCACGCCGCCGAATTGTTTGCACAGAGAGGTGACTTCTAGCAGGCTCATACGCGTGGCTCCGCGGAGGACGGTGGTTGTGACTGCAATTGTGCTGGTGATTCCGCTGGCAGTGGCGGGGCCGGTCGGGCAGCTCGCCGCAACGCGCGGCGGCGCAGCAACTCTCCGTAAATGCCGCCCGGCAGCGCCAGCGTCACGACGATAATCAGGACGCCTGACAGCACATCCTTGAAGGCTTGTAAATCCTGCAGCAAAAGCGGAATCGGCGCGAGAATGACCGCGCCCAGTATCGGGCCAAGAATCGTGCCGCGGCCGCCGAAAGCGACATAAAGCCAGATGTTAAGCGAGGTCAGCACATCGAAGGTGCGCGGCGAAATAAAGCCAACATAGGCGGCGTAAAAGCAGCCCCCGACGGCTGCATACAGCGAGATCACAAAAAACGCGATAATCTTGTTGCGCACCACATTGATGCCCAGCGCTGCAG
>CAIVZW010000298.1 GCA_903910495.1 uncultured beta proteobacterium | reverse complement strand
TGAACCGCAAGGTGTTGGATCATCTGAGCGACATTAATCTGGTGCTCTCAGAACACGCGCGGCGCTATCTGATTGCCGAAGGAGTTCGGCCAGAAACTATCATGAAGACTGGTTCGCACATGCGTGAAGTGCTGGATTTCTACATGCCGAAGATTGAAGTCTCTGACGTGCTGAGCCGCCTTGGCCTGAGTGCCGGGAAATTTTTCCTTGTGAGCGCTCACCGTGAGGAGAACGTCGATGTACCTGAGAACCTTCGCGATCTGCTGGATACGCTAAACGCACTTGCCGAGGACTATGGTTTTCCTGTCATCGTATCCACCCATCCTCGCACAAAAAAGCGTCTGGATGACTTGGGCACGGGGCCGGCCAATCCCTTGGTGCAGTTCGCGAAACCGTTTGGTTTTTTCGACTACAACAAGCTCCAATTGGAGGCCTGTTGCGTGATTTCAGACAGCGGCACCATTACCGAGGAGGCTTCGCTACTCAACCTTCCCGCCGTTACTATCCGGAACGCCCACGAGCGGCCTGAAGGCATGGATGTCGGCACGTTGATCATGACAGGCCTGAAGAAGGAGCGTGTGCTGGACGCCATCAAAGTTGTGGTTGCACAGCATGACCGCAAGGCCAGAACGATGCGCCCTGTAGCCGACTACGAGGCGGGCGCAGTATCCAAGCAGGTCTTGCGGATCGTGATGAGCTATACGGACTATGTGAATAAGAATGTCTGGCACAAGGGCTGAAGGTTGATTGCGTGGGGCCGGTCAATCTGATCACTGGTGCTTCCGGTTTCATCGGCACTCGCTTTCTGCGGCCCGGAGAGCGTGCGTTGGTGAGGGTGGCCTGCAATATTCAAAATTCCGTCATTGGCAACCTGCTAGATCCTGCATCGCTTGCTTTGGCATGTAATGGCATCAATTGCATCTTTCACACTGCCGGCTATGCTCATGCTTTCTTACAATCCGATCCCGATGCCCACTGGCGCATCAACTTCGAAGGCACGCGCAACTTGCTTGAGGTGGCGGGGCAGGCCGGAGTAAAGCGCTTCATATTTCTTTCCAGTATCAAGGCGATGGCCGAGCCAGGTGATGCATGTGCAGATGAGGAGTGGCCGGGCGAGCCAGTAACAGCCTACGGCAAGGCCAAGCTAGCCGCAGAGAATGCCGTACTGGAAGCTGGTGCGAAGTACGGTATGCATGTGGTCAATCTTCGCTTAGCGATGGTGTATGGTCGGGGAGGTTTGGGTAATCTAGACCGGATGGCTCGCGGTATTCAACGCGGTTGGTTTCCGCCTCTGCCTGAGACGGGTAATCGGCGTTCACTGGTGCATGTGGATGATGTGGTGGCTGTCATGCGCCTTGTGGCAGAGAGAGCCGAGGCGAATGGGCGAACATATATCGTTGCGGATCCACAGCCGTATTCGGGACGGGAAATATACGATGCAATCAGGATCGTGTTGGCGCAGGGCGCTGTCCCACCAGCGCTGGCTTTTCCGTGGAGTGTGCCGGCAGGGGTGCTGCGTGCCGGCGGCGTCTTGGGTGATTTTCTGGGTACTGCACTACGCCGGCCGCTGCCACTGAATTCGGAAGTGGTTGATCGTCTGCTGGGGTCGGCCTGGTATTCTCCCGCGCGGATCGAAAGTGAGTTGGGGTGGTGTGCCCAAATCCGACTATGTGAGGGATTGCGGGAGATGCTGGGAAGTGAAGCGTCTATTTGATCTTGCTCTGGCCGTCTTTACTGCATTGCTGATTGCTTTGCCGTTTTGCTTGATCGCAATGTTGGTCCGATTGACTTCCAAGGGGCCGGTTCTGTACTGGTCCGACCGTATAGGCAAGGGTAATGCAATTTTCAGCATGCCGAAATTCCGCAGCATGCTGGTTGATACGCCG
>CAIVZW010000297.1 GCA_903910495.1 uncultured beta proteobacterium | reverse complement strand
TGCAGCGGCGAGTCAATCCCGCCGAACACCGCCAGATAGGCGGCACCGCCCTTTACTGAAGCGATTTCCAGGGTTTCCCCGGCATCGAGCGTGATGCTCGTCCACGCCGCTACTGGCTGAGGACGGACATCCGCACGCTGAAGGGTGGCTGAAATGTCGCCGGCAAGTGCCACGCGCACCCGCCCGCGCTTGACCTGAAGCGTCGGACCGAGCACCCGGATTTCAATGCAGGCGCAGTCCGGAGAATTCCCGACCAGCGCATTGGCACAGCGGGCGAGTACGGAATCCAGGCAACCGGATACGGTAATCCCCATATGGCGATAGCCGAGCCGGCCGGTGTCCTGGATGCTGTTGCCGATTTTACCGTCAATAACCTCGATCAGGCCCGGCATCATTGATCTCCCTGCGCCACGAGCAGTCTGTGGCGATCCAGGGCACCGGAACTGGCCGCCGCTTCGATTTCCAGATAGGTCGCGCGCTCGACGGCCTGCCAGCAGACACGGTCGCCGGAGGCCAGCAGCGAGGGCGCGGCAGTTTCTGCGGCCGAGAACATCGGTACCGGCGTCCGCCCGAGCAGCCGCCAGCCGCCAGGGCTTTCCCACGGATAAACCGCGCACATCACCCCGGCAATGGCCAGCGAACGCGCCGGCACAGCCTTGCGCGGCGAAGACAGACGCGGCATTTCGAGCACGGCAGGCAAACCGCCCATGTAGGGGTAACCGGGCATGAAGCCAATCATGTACACCTGGAACGTGGCTTCGGTCATCAACGCGATGATCGCTTCGCGGCTCAATCCCTTGATCTCGGCCAGCTCATTCAGATCCGGAGCGAATTCCTCGTCGAAACACACCGGGATACGCCATTGCCGACCCTGGCTGCTCGCGCTACCGGACGATTGAGCCAGATGCACAAGCGCCTCGCCGAGACGTTCTCCATTACTGACCAGCGGGTTGTAATGCACAGTGAGCGACCTGAAGGTGGGCACCACATCGACAATGCCGGCGAACCCGGAAGCCTCCGCGCTGTCCTCGCCCGGCGGCACGCGCGAACGGGCCTGCTCAAGCGCCCCGGCCAGGCCGAGGACCCGGGCGTGGAGTGCCGGATCGACTTTGTCGCCGAATTCGACCGTCCATGCCGCATCCCCCAGGGGCAACAGACGAACCGCACCGGATACAGTGCTTGCACTGGTTTCCATACTCAAAACTCCAGTCTGCTGACTCAACCTTCCATGTGCTGCGGCAACCACGACGTGATTTCAGGCACAAAATACATCAGCAGCACCATGACGATCATCAGCAGAAACAGGGGAAACGAGTGTTTCGCAATATAGGAGATGTCCCTCTTGGTCATTCCCTGCAGAACGAAGAGGTTGAAACCGACCGGCGGCGTCACCTGCGCCATTTCGACGACCAGCACGATGAAAATGCCGAACCAGACCAGATCAAAACCCATCCCTTCGACGGTCGGCAGCAACACGCCCATGGTCAGCACGACCATGGAAATGCCGTCGAGGAAACAGCCGAGAATAACGAAGAACACCATCAGGGCCACGATCAGGGCCAGCGGGGAAAGGTGCAGCCCGATGATCCACTCGGCCAGATGCCGCGGCAGCCCGATATAGCCCATCGACAACGTCAGGAAAGCGGCACCGAACAGAATCAGGGCAATCATGCAGTACAGCCGCGTACCGCCGGCGAGACTATCGAGGAAATTCTTCCGGGTCAGGTCGCCCTGCACGGCAGCGATCAGCAGCGAACCGACGACGCCCAGCGCCGCCGCCTCGGTCGCCGTCGCGACGCCGGTATAGATCGAACCGAGCACGGCGATGATCAGCGAAACCACGGGGATCAGGTGGCGCGACTCGTAAAGCTTCTGCGTGAAGCTCATGCTCTGGTCGGCGGGCGGGATCTGGTCCGGATGCATCAAGGCCCAGACGATGGTGTAGGCCATGAACAGTCCGGCCAGGATGATCCCGGGCAGACCGCCGGCGATGAACAGCTTGGCGATCGAGACGTTGGCCATCACGCCATAGACGATCATGATGATCGACGGCGGAATCAGCAGTCCGAGCGTACCCGCACCGGCCAGCGTGCCGATCGCGATCGAATCCGGGTAGCCGCGCCGCTTGAGTTCGGGCAGGGTCATCTTGCCGATGGTGGCGCAGGTCGCCGCCGACGAACCGGAGACAGCGGCAAAAATCGTGCACCCGATGATGTTGGTGTGCAGCAGCCGACCCGGGATCTTGTCGAGCCACGGCGCCAACCCCTTGAACATGTCTTCGGAAAGCTTGGTGCGAAACAGGATTTCGCCCATCCAGATGAACAGCGGCAGCGCTGTCAGCGTCCATGACGACGCCGACCCCCAGATGGTGATGACCATGCTGTCGCCGACCGGGCGGCTGGTAAACAGCGCCATGCCGATCCAGGCGACGCCGGCGAGCGACAGGCCAATCCAG
>CAIVZW010000296.1 GCA_903910495.1 uncultured beta proteobacterium | reverse complement strand
TGAGCTGAGCATTCCGTGTCCGCCTCCCCGCGGCACTTCCGTCTAATTTGTGCGAAGGCCGGTATCCGGGCTCACGAGTCTTGATGTGTCGCCTTCCCAGGCACTTCGCCCAGTGGCATACCGACACACCCTCACTCGCTTACCGTTGCGGGGGCAGCACAGGCATGGTGTCTTGCGACACGCACCTGTTTCCCGTTTAACCGCTGCAGAGAATCTGGAAAGCTCTGCGTTGCGGCACCTTGCACGTTTATTTCCGCTCTTGGCCAGCAGCGGAAAGCAGAATTATAACGAAAACCCCTTTGAGCCGCAGCCCGAATCGGGTTTTGTGGAATAAATTACATTTAAAACCAACGCTTAGCCCTTGACTCGACTTGGTTTTTGAAACTATAGTCCGAGACATGGTTAACGAACTCAATGCGCTCGAGAGCAAAATCGTCCAGGTGGCGTCGCTTTGCCGCACGCTGCGCGCCGAGAATGCGCAACTCAGGCAGCAACTTGCCAGCGCCGAGGACGACAGGAAAAACCTCTCGGAGCGAATGGCGTCGGCACGGGGCCGGCTTGAGCAACTCGCCGAGCAATTACCGGCAGCCAAAGCCACCGTTTGAATTCCGCCATGCCCAACGAAACCCACTATCTCGATATCTCGCTGCTCGGCAAGGAATACCGTGTGGCCTGCCCGCCGGAAGAGCGCGATGCGCTGCTTGCCGCCGTAGCTTATGTCGATGAGAAGATGCACGATATCGCCGAAAAAACCAAGAGCAACATTTCCGAACGCATCGCCGTCATGGCGGCGCTGAACATCGCACACGAACACCTTTCACAGAAGCGTCAGACCAGCGAAACGCAACTGACCAACGGGTCGGAAACAGGGCTGGACTTCAGTGCCGTTAGGCGTAGAATTTCCGACATGGAGGCAAAACTTGAAGCGGTGCTGGCACCGCAGGAAAAGTTGCTCTGAGCCTCCGGCAGTTGTTCCCTGCGGTGTTTGTCAAGGCCATATATTCCTTGAACCAATGCTAATTGGCGTCGGTCACGAACCATCGAAGCTGCTGTTGTGCTAGCCCCATCTGTCGGGCGTGCCTGATGCAGAAGGAAAGTGACCCAACTGAACTCCGGTTCAGGATGCCGGCCTAACGGCATTCGCGGGGACATTATTCAACAGCGTGGAGCTTGTCTCCGCGCTGTTTTTTTGTGCCGGCCATTCGCCTGGAAGATTTTGATTGATGGAAGCATTTCTCGTCTCCACGGGCATCGTGGCACTGGCCGAAATTGGCGACAAGACGCAACTGCTGGCTTTTATCCTGGCCGCAAAATTCCGCAAGCCGTGGCCCATCGTGCTCGGCATTCTGCTCGCGACACTGGCCAACCACACTTTTGCCGGCGTGCTCGGTTCCTGGATAACGACGCTGATCGGACCGGAAATGCTGCGCTGGGTGCTGGGTGTTTCGTTCATCGCCATGGCGCTGTGGACGCTGATTCCCGACAAGTTCGACGAGAAGGACGCCAAGCTGGCGCGCTTCGGTGTGTTCGGCACGACGCTGATCGCCTTCTTTCTCGCCGAAATGGGCGACAAGACGCAGGTCGCCACCGTTGCCCTGGCGGCGCAATATCAGGCGGTGGTGCAGGTCGTGGCCGGAACCACCTTCGGCATGATGATCGCCAACGTGCCGGCGGTCATCCTCGGCGACCGCATCGCCGAACGCATGCCGGTGCGCACCGTGCATGGCATCGCTGCCGCCATCTTTGCGCTGCTGGGCGTGGCGACCTTGCTCGGTGCCGGCGAACGATTCGGTTTCTAGTATTGGTAATGAAGGGGAACTTGTCGCTCTACGGCGTGCCCTATAGCGACTTCCTTCTGCGCTGAGAATTCCCATGCTGCATTTTGACAACCGCCTGGTGCACGAACTGCCGGGCGACGACGACACGCGCAACCATCCGCGTCAGGTACTCGGCGCACTCTGGTCGCCGGTCATGCCGACACCGGTCGCCGCGCCACGCCTGCTCGCCCACTCCGCTGAAATGGCGCAGGAACTCGGCCTTGAAGAAAACGACCTGTGCTCGCCGCCGTGGGTCGAAGCGCTGGCCGGAAACACCCTGTTGCCCGGAATGACGGCCTATGCCACCTGTTACGGAGGGCATCAATTCGGCTCCTGGGCGCGGCAACTGGGTGACGGTCGCGCCATCTTTCTCGGCGAAACCATCAACGCCAAGGGACAGCGCTTTGAACTGCAACTCAAGGGCGCCGGGCCGACACCGTATTCACGCCGGGCCGATGGCCGCGCCGTGCTGCGCTCGTCGATCCGCGAATTCCTGTGCAGCGAGGCCATGCATCATCTGGGCGTGCCGACGACGCGCGCACTCTCGCTGGTGACGACAGGCGAAACGGTGAATCGCGACATGTTCTACGACGGCCACCCGGTTGATGAGCCGGGGGCGGTAGTCTGTCGCGTTGCCCCTTCATTCATCCGCTTCGGGCATTTCGAACTGCCGGCTTCGCGCGGCGATGAGGCTCTGCTCCGCCAGTTGGTGGACTTCACCCTGGCGCGTGACTTTCCGGAATTGCCCGCACAGGCGGACGACCGTCTGCTGCCCTGGTTTGTCGCCATCTGCGAGCGCACCGCACGCCTGATGGCGCACTGGATGCGCGTGGGTTTTGTGCATGGGGTGATGAACACCGACAATATGTCGATTCTTGGATTGACCATCGATTACGGCCCTTACGGCTGGGTCGACAACTTCGATCCGGCATGGACGCCGAATACGACGGATGCGCATGGACGACGCTACTGTTTCGCCCGGCAGCCCGAAATCGCGCGCTGGAATCTCGAACGGCTGGCCGAGGCACTGGCCACGATTGCGCCTGATCCCGACGCACTGGCGCTGGTTGGGCTCGAACGTTATGGCAAAATCTACAATGAGGAATTCGGCAAGGCCTTCGCGGCCAAGTTCGGCTTTACCGCGTGGAACGACGAGGATACCGACCTGATCGAAGATGCCTTTGCACTGATGCACCGGGCGGAAGTCGATATGACCTTGTTTTTCCGTCGCCTGGCGCAGGTCAACCCTGACGCGCCTGAGCCCTCTGTCGTGCAGGAGGCCTTCTATCGCCAGGAGCTTTTTGACCTCCATGCGGCAGAGCTTGCGACGTGGCTTGCACGCTGGGCCGAACGCGTGCAAGCCGACGGGGAATTGCCAGCGACACGGACTGCCCGCATGAACGCCGTCAATCCGTGTTACGTGCTGCGCAATTATCTGGCACAGCAGGCCATAGACCGTGCCACGAAGGGTGATCCGGGAATGATCCACGAATTGCTTGAGGTTCTGCGCAATCCTTATGCCGAGCAGCCGGGCCAGGAAGCCTTCGCGGGAAAACGCCCGGAATGGGCGCGGCACAAGGCAGGATGCTCGATGCTCTCGTGCAGTTCATGATTACGACCGAACCCTGCGTGAAGATGCGCGTAGAATGGGACTTTCCGCAATGAGGAGAGGCCATGCCCTACACGCCCGATCTGGTTCATGAACTCAACGCCCTGATTCGTTTTGATCTGGATACCGGCCAGCAGGGCATCAAGGTGCACAAGACGGCTGATGCAGAGGTCATTTCGGCAGTGCAGCGCCTGTACGCCAAGGGCCTGCTCACGCAGGCTGACGGCGGTTATCTGACCAGTCTCGGACGCGAAGCGGCCGGGCATGCTCAGGCCATGCTCGGTCTTCTGACGACAGGGCTTGCGGCGTCCGTTTCA
Organism: uncultured beta proteobacterium; assembly: GCA_903910495.1. The sequence goes on along the minus strand of CAIVZW010000296.1, from coordinate 15,086 downwards.
GCGCAATAGCGGGAGCTTCAGCGCAGCCGGGCGAGTGTGGCCAGAAACGCGTCAGTGTTCTGGAAGCCGACGACGCGAACGCCTTCAACTTCGCTCCCCTGACTGTCGAAGAAGATGATGCCCGGCGGTCCGAAGAGCTTGAAGCGCGCGAGCAGTGCCTTGTCATCCTCAGAGTTCGCGGTGACATCGGCCTGCAGCAGGATCCAGCCGGAAAGCGTCTGTTGTACGCGGGCGTCAGAGAAAGTAAAACGCGCCATTTCCTTGCACGATACGCACCAGTCGGCGTAGAAGTCGAGCATCACCGGCTTGCCGGAAGCCTTGATGCGTGCCTCAAGTTCGCCAAGCGAGCGAATACGCTCGAAGGACAGCGTTGTAATTCCGCTGCCCTTGCTGCCATCATTCAGTCTGGAGAACGCCTGCAGCAGATCTTTCCCGCCAGAGAACGCGCCCGCCAGCAGCACGGCACCGACGATGAGCATGGCGATAGCGATGAACTTGCGCAGGCGTTGCCAGCCTTTGGCCTGCTTCGGTAGCCGATGGAAGGCGCGCATCAGAATGGCCGGAATGATCAGCAGTACGGCCCATCCCGCCATCTGTATGGCGACCGGAATGACCGGCGAAACGAGCCATAGTGCCGTCGCCAGCAGGATGAAACCAAACGCCTTTTTTACCGTTTCCATCCACGGGCCGGATTTGGGCAGTAGCGTTCCGGCCGAGAGGCCGACAACGAGCAGCGGAACGCCCATGCCCAGCGCCATGCAGAACAGAGCCAGGCCGCCGAGCAGGGCATCGCCGGTCTGCCCGATGTAAAGGAGGGCGCCGGCCAGCGGCGCCGCAACGCAAGGCCCGACGATCAGGGCGGAGAGTGCGCCCATGACGGCAACGCCCGGCAGCGAGCCGCCCTTGAAGTGCGAGGCTTCTTCCGACACCTTGCTCTGCAGGAAAGTCGGCAACTGCAACTCGTAGAAACCAAACATCGAAAAAGCCAGTACGACAAAAAGCAGGGCAAATCCACCAAGCACCCACGGGTTTTGCAAGGCTGCAGAGATCAGGGTTCCGGAAAATCCTGCCGCGATGCCGGCCAGCGCATAGGTCACGGCCATGCCCACGACGTAGGCCAATGACAGGAAAAAACCGCGCGCGTGCGAAACGCCGTGACCATTTCGCCCGGAACTGACGATGATGCCGGAGAGAATCGGAATCATCGGAAAGACACAGGGCGTCAGCGAGAGCAGCAGGCCAAAACCGAAGAAACTTGCTGCCACCAGCCACAGATCGGCATTTTTCAGGAACTGGGCGATGTGCCCGGATTCGTCGCCGCTATCGTCGGCAAGAGAAGTAAGCGCAGGTGCCGAAGCCGGATCAGGCAATTCGAGCCTGAGCGCCTGCTTTTGCGGCGGATAACAAACACCGACATCAGCACAGCCCTGTGACGTGAGATTGAGAAGCAACGGCAGAGTGCCGGAACTGTTGCGTTCGACCGGCAGCCGGATCACGGCTTCCTTGTAGTAAACCTCGACCCGGCCGAAGTTCTCATCCATTTTCTCCTTGCCCTTGGGCAGGCGGGCCTGACCGAGTTGCACGGAGGACGGTTCGGCGGCGAAGCGGAATTTGTCACGGTAGAGGTAGTAGCCTTTGGCAATATCGAAACGCACTTCTATCGTCCGGCCGTCAAGCGCACGGACAGCAGGTTTGAAAGCGATTGACGGATGCAATAGATCCTCGGCCTGCGCGAGCGAACACAGCAACAGCAGCGAAATGAGCAGGCGACGGATCATGGCGAAGACCAGTTTTCAATTTGCGTTTCAGCCGCGACCCAGGCCAGATAGTCGGGCAGACCGAGAACCACCGGCAAGGCGATGATCTCCGGCGTCGCATACGGGTGCGCCGCGCGGATCGCAGCCTCCAGCGCTGGATAACAGGCCTCGGTCGTCTTGATCAGCAGGGGCACTTCGTCGGCCTTTTCGACCGCCCCTTTCCAGCGATAGACCGAATGGCACGGCTGAAGGATATTGACACAGGCGGCGAACCGGTTTTCGACAAGCGAGGCGGCCAGTGATTCAGCCGCTGCCTGATCAGGCAGACAGGTCAGGACGAGAAGGGTTTCCATCAGGCAGATTCTACACTGGGCGCAGCACAGGCATGGGCTGGCCCAGGACCGGTACTTTTTGCGTGGCTGACCGTCATTTGAGCAGTCGCCGTCGGGTTAACACCGTGGCGATGCAGAAAGCGACGACAACGATAGCCAGCAAGGCGGCGACGTGACCGAGGGCGTTTTGCGGAAGTTCACCAAGCAGGAGCGGACGGGCAAGCTGGACGGCGTGCGACAGCGGCAGCCAGGCGGCAATGGCATGGACGGCCGGAGGCAACTGGTCGGCGGGGAAGAATACGCCGGAGACGAGCAGCATGGGTGTGATGAAGAGGGTGAAGTAGTACATGAAGAAATCGTAGGATGGCGCCAGCGCGCAGACGATCAGGCCCATGGCGGCAAACGTCAGGCCGGTGAGGAAAATGACCGGAATCGCCCACAGCGCCAGAGGGGAAGTCGTCAACCCCAGAATGGCGATGACAACCAGGATGGCCAGCCCGGAGAGCAGGCTTTTGCTGGCGGCCCATACCAGTTCGCCAGCCAGCACATGATCGAGCGAAAGCGGGGTATTGAGAATGGCGTCCCAGGTTTTTTGCACATGCATGCGCGAAAACGCCGAATAGAGGGCTTCAAAGGTGGCGGCATTCATGGTGCTGGCGACTACCGTGCCGGCCGCGAGAAAGCTCACGTAACTGACGCCGCTGACCTGCGGCAGCAGGCCGCCCAGCCCGTAGCCGAGCCCGAGCATGTAGATCAGCGGGTCGGCGAGATTGCCCAGCACCGAAGGAATGGCCAGCTTGCGCCAGACCAGGAAGTTGCGCTGCCATACCGGCAACCAGGACAGGCCGAGGCGCGGGAATGCATAGAGATTTAATGAGTTCATTGGCTGTTAAGCGCTTTCAACGCAGATTGTCCATTTGGAAAAATTTGGGGTAAAAATCCGTTCGTGGTGAGCTTGTCGAACCATGAACGGCCCTTCGACAGGCTCAGGGCGAACGGGTTTGGGGCTAATAAATAATCCGGGTTTAAAGACGTATGATGGTTCGCTGGCATGTTAATCACGCAGTTCGCGCCCGGTCAGTTTGATGAAGACGTCTTCAAGGCTGGCGGCGCGATGCAGATAGCGCAGCGTCGGTTCGTCGGCAAGGGCAGCCAGCAGCGGTGCCGTATCGTGACAGTAGAAGAAGGCGCTATCGCCGGCCACTTCAAGCCGCTCTCCCAGCGTGTTGCGCGCTCGCGCCCAGGCGGCAACTTCGTCACCGAAAACTTCCACCACTTGCGGTTCGATGTGCGCAGCAATCAGTTCGCGCGGGGCACCTTCGGTGACCAGATGGCCATGGTCGAGAATGGCGAGACGATCACACAGGCGCTCGGCTTCGTCCATGAAATGCGTGGTCAGGATCAGCGTCTTGCCACGCGCCGTGAGTTGTTTCAGCCGATCCCAGATCAGGTGGCGGGCCTGCGGATCGAGCCCGGTGGTCGGTTCGTCGAGAAAAACGATGTCCGGGTTGTTCACCAGGGCGCGAGCCAGCGTCAGGCGGCGTTTCATGCCGCCGGAGAGGGTCTGGATGCGGGCGCTTTCCTTGCCTCTGAGCCCGGCAAAGTCGAGCAGGTCCGGGATGCGGGCCAGGATGTCGGCACGTTTGAGGCCAAAGTAGCGGCCAAACACCATCAGGTTTTCACTGACCGTGAAATCCGGATCAAGATTGTCGAATTGCGGTACCACGCCGACCTGACGCCGCGCTCTTTCAGCGTCGGCGGGAACCGCAAAACCGCCGAGCCGGATGGCACCGGCATCCGGTGCGGTCAGCCCGAGGCAGCAGCGTAGCGTGGTCGTCTTGCCGGCGCCGTTGGGTCCGAGCAGGCCGAAACAGGTGCCGGGCGGCACGCTAAAGTCGATTCCGGCAACCACTTCGTTGCCGTCGTAGCTCTTGTGCAGACCGGAGACGCTGAGTGCGTCGGCTGGGTTCAGTACCGCCATGCGCGCGTGACGATATCACGGATAAGGTGCAGCCGGCGGTGGAAGAAGTGGTCGGCTCCGGGCACAACGATCACCGGCAGTTGCAGCGGCTCCGCCCAGGCCAGGACATTGCCCAGCGGCACCGTTTCATCTGCCGAGCCATGAATGACGATGGTGTCGCTGGCGACAGCCTGGGTCGCATACTGCCGTGCGCCCTCGACATGGCCGGCGGCGGTGCCGACAAGGACCAGTCGCTGCGCCGGCCGCCCGGCTTCAGCCAGGGCCTGCGCCACGCGGGTCTGTACATAGGCGCCAAACGAGAAACCGGCCAGGGCCACCGGCAGGTCGCCGAAACGGCGCTTCGCTTCGGCCAGAACGACCAGCATGTCGGCGCTTTCGCCGCGTCCCTCGTCGTGCTTTCCCGCACTCTCGCCGACGCCGCGGAAATTCGGCCGCAGGGCGACGTAGTCCAGGCGCGCGAAGGTACGCGCCAGCGTTTGTGTCACCTTGTTGGTATTGGTGCCGCCGAACAGCGGGTGCGGGTGGCAGACCAGAGCGATGCCGCGCGGCGCACCCGGGTTATCGACGATGACTTCGATCGGCCCGGCCGGGCCTTCGATGCTCAGCTTTTCTTCAGTCAGTTTCATTCCGTCGCTTTCCCGTGCTTCATATTTTCAGTCGCTCGACGACGCGGCCGTTAATCAGATGCTCCTGAATGATTTCCTCGATGTCTTCCTGATCAACGTAGCTGTACCAGACTTCTTCAGGGTAAATGACGATGACCGGACCCTCGTCGCAGCGATCCATGCAACCCGCCTTGTTGATGCGGATCCGGCCACGGCCTTTGAGCTTCAGCTGGCCGATGCGGTCCTTGGCGTAGGTTTGAGCCGCTGTGGCACCCAGATTGTTGCAGCAGCTCTCGCCGTCGCCACGCTGGTTGCAACAGAAAAATACGTGGTGTTTGTAGTAACTCATGCCGAAGTTCGCCTGGTTGTTGGTTGTGCTTGCTGTGACAACCGATTCTGACCTTGATTCAAAGCTTTCTTCCGAGCACCATCAGATAAGGGAGGGCGAGGAAGGGCCAGAGGCTGGCGGTCAGCCGGGTCAGCCCGTTGAAGTTCAAAAAGTGCCCTTGCCGCCAAGCCGCCAGTGCGACCGGCGAATAGGGATTGGGCGGCGCGAGATTGACCAGCACCGTGCCGGCCATCAGCGCCAGCCCGGCTAGCGCAATGCGCAGCGATGCCGGCAGCAGGAGCATGAGCGAGAGCATCGCGCCCCCGACCATCAGACCAAGACTGGCACCCGGAGTGAGCCAGGCAAAAGCATGCAAGGGGTCGACCAGGACGGCGGCGGCCAGCGTACGAATGGCGATAGCGAGGGCAAAGAAGGCGCTCAGTACCACATAGGGCGAACTCCGGCTGGCCAGCAGGGTGCGCGTAATCAGGCCAATGGCCACGGTATTGCAGACGATGATGCCGGTTTCAATGGCAAAAAACGAGGGGGCAGCATAAGGAACGGCGGGGGTGATCTCAAGCAGGTGACGCAGATCTCCGGCACCGAACAGGATCGTTTCCGGAGAAAGCTGCGTCAGCAACCACAGAGTTACCAGAACCAGGCCGAATTCCACATGCGGGACAGGCGCCAGCAGGCGGTGCTGCATCTGTACCGCACGGCTGAAGAAACGATCACCATGCCAGTGCGCAAGCAGCGCACCGATAATGACGCCCAGTGCATTGCAGGCGAGATCAAGATTGGAGGCGACACGCGACGGCAGCCATGTTTGCAGGCTTTCAAGGCAAAAGCTGAGCAATGCGCCGAGGAGCATTGCAATCAGTACCGGTGTCCACCGTCCGGACAGGCGGCGCATGCTCAGCGTCAGCAGAAACCCCAGTGGCAGATAAGCGAGAACATTGATTGAAAGGTCAAACACTGTCCAGTAGCGAGGCCAGGCGGCATCAAGAAACAAAAAAGGCGAAAGTCCGGTATCACGCCAGCCGGAGAACGGGTGCAGGCTGGCATAAACGATCAGGACGGTGTAGGCCAGCGCCAGATAGCGAGGCAGCAGTATCGGCGTCGACACTGGATTCTTGTTGGTGGCAGAGCAGGCTGTTGATTCGAATGATGACATCGCGTTGGCCGAAAATGTCAGGCAGTGCCCATTCTAACGCTTCACTCGATTCCGGCGCTGCTTTTGCGATGCCTTGCTTGCGACGACGGGGCTTACAGATCCCATGATTTGCACACCCGGACGAGCTGAATTTGCAACCGTTCGGAACACCCACCGAATGCTCCAATTTAGGTCACGGCGCACCTTGACGGGCATTTGAAAAAACATTACAGAACATGTACTTATATTAGGCAAAACATTTTTTGTGCAAATAAAACAACAGACCCGTATTTTTTTCTTGAAATAAAGGCCCATTGCTCCTTAAAATTCGCCGTCCCTTGCCACGCCTGCATCCAAAAGGAGATGTCCATGCTGATCACCTTTATCCTGCTTTATCTGATGGTCACCATCGGCATCGGCCTTTTTGCCGCACGCCGTGTGCATGTCGCCAGGGATTATCTGGTGGCCGGTCGCAGCCTTCCGCTGTACATGAACATTGCCACCGTCTTTGCCACTTGGTTCGGTGCAGAAACCGTTCTATCGATCTCTGCCACCTTTGCCAAGAGCGGCTTCAACGGCGTTCCGGGCGATCCTTTCGGCGCTTCTCTCTGCCTGGTTCTGGCTGCGCTGCTCTTTGCCCGACTCTTCTACCGACTGAACCTCCTGACCATCGGCGACTTTTACAAGATCCGATACGGCAAGTCGGTCGAGGTTCTGACCAGCATCGCCATCGTTCTCTCCTATCTGGGCTGGACATCCGCCCAATTCACGGCTCTTGGCCTGGTCATCCACGTACTGTCCGAAGGCGCCGTGTCCCTCAATCACGGCATCATGATCGGCGCCGCCGTCGTCCTGTTCTATACCGTGTTTGGAGGCATGTGGTCGGTCGCCTTTACCGATCTGTTCCAGACGGTGATCATTGTCATCGGACTGCTGCTCATCGCCATGTTGGTAGGCGAAAACGCAGGAGGAATGGAATCAGTTCTGGCCAGAGCCGCCGAGGACGGCAAGTTCACCATGTTCCCGGAGGACATGGATGGCAAGGCCTGGTGGGCGATGGCCGGAGCTTTTTTCGCCTTCGCTTTCGGATCGATTCCGCAGCAGGATGTGTTCCAGCGCATGACCAGCGCCAAGAATGAGAACGTGGCCGTTCGTGGCACCGTTCCGGGAGCCTTCATGTATTTCTGCTTCGCCTTCGTGCCGATGTATATCGCCTACGCCGCGCTGATCACCTACCCGGAACTAGCCGGACTTTTCTCCGCTGAGGATGCCCGGGAAATCCAGCGCATCCTGCCCGACCTGGTACTTGGCAAGATGCCCTTGTGGGCTCAGATCGTCTTCTTCGGCGCCCTTCTCTCGGCCGTGCTCTCGACGGCCAGCGGCGCCCTGCTCGCCCCGACCGCAACCTTCACGGAAAACGTGCTGCGTCCCTTCGTGCCACACATGGGTGACAGGCAGTTCCTGTTGACCCTGCGCATCATTCTGGTTTCATTCACGGCCTTTGCGCTGCTTTTTGCGCTCAACAGCGAAAGCACCATGTACGAAATGGTCCAGAACGCCTACAACGTCACGCTCACCGGCGCCTTCATCCCTCTGGTTGCGGGAGCATTCTGGAAACGCGCCAACACTCAAGGGGCTCTGCTTTCGGTCGTCTTCGGCATCGGCACCTGGTTCGTGTCGAGCATCGCTGCGCCGGAGAGCCTGATCCCGGCCAATCTGATCGGCCTGTTCGCTTCCGCTTTCGGCATGCTGTTAGGTTCGCTGACGCCGGAAATCATCAGTCATCAGGGCACTTCGGTTCAAACCGCGCTGACACGTGCGCGAAAGAACGAGGAAAACGCCCACTGACTTGGAAAACGCGTTCGCGCCCCTGCACCGGAGCCGCGAACGTTTCCCAATCATCCGACCGAAGGCTTCCTAGCACTAACCGGCAGAGACGCGCATCCGGCCCATGCGCGAGGCGGATATCCCATTCGCCTTGGCCATACAGTCCGAAAGTTATCCGCCCACCCATATTGAATCCGAGGCAGTGTTCCGCCTTCGCCTTGAATCGGCGCCACATACGGCCTGGGTTGCCGAGGACCGCGGAAACATAATGGCCTACCTTGTTGCCTACCCTTCCTTGTACGGAAAAATTTCCCCCTTGGGTGCCGTATTTTCCATCCCGACCCAGCCGGACTGCCTGTATCTGCATGACCTTGCCCTCTCACCAAAAACCAGAGGACGGGGGTTGGCTGGAAAACTGGTCCGCCACTCATGGCAGACGGCCGGCCGGTTCGGCCTGAAAGTATCCGCGCTGGTTTCAGTTCAGGGATCGCATGCTTTCTGGTCGGGACTGGGATACCGCATTTCCGCACTCGTTGACCCTGCACAACAAAGCCATCTCGAAACATACGCAGGCTCTGGTTGGTACATGGCCCGGTCGCTACAGCGGATCGCCCCCTGATTCCTGTCTTTGTGAAATTCTCCCCCTTCAGCAGGGCTTCCCGGACGCACATATAGCCATGGCCGACGTTGGCGGCACCAGCGCACGCCTTTCTCCAACCCAGGCATTGACACCGCGGCTCAGGTTGTAGACCGTCCTGTAGCCGACCTGATCCGACAGGAAGCGGGCCACAGCCTGAGTGCGATTCCCGCTGCGGCAGACGAGAATGACCGGCTGCTCCGGGCCGGCAACGACTATTGCTCTCTCCAGCCATTCCCGCGGATTGGCGTTTCCAGCCGCATCGAAGAACGTGAGCAGGCGGCTTCCGGCAATCACGCCGGAAGACTTCCATTCACCCTCGGTGCGAATATCGATCAGCGGAATGCCGCGCGCAAGAAGTCGCGACAGTTCAGCGTTGTCGATATCGATGACTTCGGCCCTGGCCGGGATTACGCAGAAAAAACAGACGCACAGGATGCCCCATCGCATCGACGACATGATTACTCCTCCGGTTTTGCTGCTCATTCTGACAAGTACTCCCCGGCATGCGCCACCGGACCCTGAAAAGCACCCGTCCTCAGTCGGCGCAAGAGATCGTAACTCACATCGAAATCGAACTGTTGCAAACCCCTTTCCAGCACCTCAACTTCAGGGCCAAGCACCCTACGCAACCTTCCTGAATGATGTTCAAGCAGATCGATCGAGGCAACATCGCTCAATCGGACGAGGCACATCATCTCTTCGAGACTTGATTCCTATTTTTTGACAAAACTCCAAATAATCAATATACTTGCCTATCCTTCTGTATTGCAATGCCATGCGTCGAGCATGTGTAGCGCGGAACTCTTCACTTCTCTGTGACTCTGAAACACAGTAGCTGTTCCGAAAGAAGCATCCGTTCTGCGGTAAGTCTTACCGCCCCCTCGGGCTTTGCACCCGCCTAAAACCGTTTGTCGCACGGCAAGTTTGCGCGATGACAACAGTGAAGGAGAGTGAGCATGTCTGCAACGATTACGCTCAAACATACGATGGCACGCCGTACTGATGCCAGCTTGCACCTTGTTCAACACAGTCTGATGCTTGTCGGGCTTTTGCTCGTCATTGCCCTGAGCAGCGTTTTTGCCAATGGCTCATCGTCTGCCGGTATTCCGAAGTGGCCTCTTGCCGGAATCTCCGAACTGGCAGAATCCCTGTACGCTCCGGCAGCTGAGGGAGCTTCTGCGATTGCCCTGTCGCCGCGCATGCAAGGCGCGCTCAACTATGTGACGCGCCGTTATCGTGTATCTCAAGATGCGTTATTGCCGGTGTTCGAGCTTGCTCAATTGATCGGCCAGGAACGGCGCATTGATCCGCTGCTCATCGTCGCCGTCATTGGTATCGAGTCGGGATTCAATCCCTTTGCCGAAAGCGCCATGGGAGCTCAGGGTCTGATGCAGATCATCCCGCGCTTTCACCTGGACAAGGTGCCGGATGGCGCGGGGGACAGGCCTTTTCTCGATCCGGCGATCAACATCAGAATCGGCGTCAATGTGCTTGAGGAAGCGATCCGGCGACGTGGTGGGCTGGTTGCCGGCCTTCAGTACTACGCCGGATCCTCGGATCCGGAGGGTACTTACGCAAGTAAGGTACTGGCCGAAAAGGAACGTCTGGAGCACGCCACACGCCGTGCCGCGCTACCTAACGTCTAGCTCACCAGCCCGGCGCAGGCCATGCGCCGGATCGTCTGCCTGGCTTCGGCCGGGAGCACCAGTTCAGCGTGTGCCAGTGGCCGGGTAATGCGCTGGTCGAAATGCAAAAGCCCCGTTTCATCCTCGCGCAGCAGATTGGCATCGATGAACTGGGCGATGAGCGCCGAGAACGTCGTTATCTCCGAATGTTCCGGTGCGTTGAAGGCATAGAGCAGCGCCAGACGCTGTGCCAGCAGATAGCAGTCGTTTACCAGGGTGCGCCGCGACCGGCAGCCCGATCCGCAGTGTTGCAACAAGGCCAGCGCGAGAAAGTGGCGTTCAAGCGTCGGACGTATGGTCTCGCCGAGCAAGCGCAGTTCGGCGAACTCCTGACTGTTCGGCTCGGGGGCGGATAGCCGCCCGGGATCGTTGCGCAGCAGCAGACCGCGTTCAACATAGACGTCGATGATGGCTGCCGTGGCCGCAGGAAGCTCTTCCGGCGTCCAGTGCAGGAAGAGTTCCGTGCGCATCAGACTGTAAATCCCAGCCACCGCTTCAGTGACGCGCTGCACGCCGAGATAGCGATTGTTGTTCAGCAGACAGGCAATCAGTGCCGGCAAGGCAAACAGGTGCAGTACGTTGTTGCGGAAATAGGCCAGCAAGGGCGCCTCGCCCTCCGGTATGCGAATCAGGTCGCCCAGCGACTGGGTGATGCGCTCGACGATACCCAGCCGTTCGACGTAAGCCACAATCTGCCGCGAATCCAGGGCGCAGGGGATGGTTATCGGGGAATAGGGGGCCGTGGTGACCAGGGCCTGATAATGCTCCAGAAGTCGATTGAGAACCTGTTCATCCGCGGTATGCCTCGGTGTTGACAGCAGGGCCAGGGCGCTCAGGTTGACCGGATTGATCACGGTGGCTTCGTTCAGGCGTTTGGCCAGTTCGGTCGCCGCAGCGTGCGTCGCGTCGCGCGACCAGTCATCGGGCGCATCCGGATTTTCCTGCGCCCAGCCGGGGCGGTAGGAATCCAGAAAGTCGGCCAGCGCCAGCGGCCTGCCAAAGTTGACGTAAACCTTGCCAAAAACTTTCTTGATCCGGCGCGTACTTTGCAGGACGCTCCACAGGGATTCTTTCTGTTTCGGCTTTCCGGCCAGTTCGCGCAGATAGGTCCGCCCCTCCATGATTTTTTCGTAGCCGATGTACACCGGCACAAAAACGAGTGGGCGTGAGTGCTCGCGAATGAAACTGCGCACCGTCATGCCAAGGATGCCGGCTTTCGGCAACAAGGTACGCCCGCTACGACTGCGTCCGCCTTCAATGAAATATTCCAGTGGGAACCCGCGCGTCAGCATCAAATGCAGGTATTCATGGAAAACGGCGGCGTAAAGCGGCTCCCCCTTGAAGCTGCGGCGCAAAAAGAAAGCTCCGCAACGACGCAGCAGCGGGCCGATGAGAAACATGTTGAGATTGGCGCCAGCAGCAATGTGAGGTGGCATCAGCCCTTGCTGATGCAGGGAGTGGGACAGGAGAAGATAGTCGATATGGCTGCGATGCGTCGGCACATAGACTATTCCCTGGCTGGACGCGATCTGCGTGACCACGTCAATGTTATGGATCTCGATGCCGTCGTAAAGGTGCGTCCATAGCCAGGAAAGAAACAACTCGAAAGCACGCAGGGCGCCATAGGAATAGTCCGAGGCAATTTCAAGCGCAAAGCGGCGTGCGCGCCGCTGGGCATCGTCAATGGTGATGCCGTGCGTGCTGGCCTCTGCGGCCATTGCCTCGCGCACGGGCGCCGCGGCGAGCAGGGTTTCGATTTGCGTATTGCGGTGCGACAGATCCGGACCGATGGCCATCTGGCGCTGACGGCGAAAGTGCACGCGCAAGACGCGGGAAAGTTTGCGCAGCGCCTGTGCCTGGCCGAGGCCTTCAGCGGAAAGCGCGTGCAGCGAAATGGGGGGGTTGAAACGGACCAGTACGTTCCGGCCATGCAGCAGAATGGTCAGCAGACGGCGTAGTGGCCCCGGTTGTCGCCAGGTTTCGGAAAACAGGGCCTTCAGAATCGATTCCTGTTTGTCCGGACTGCGCCCCCACAGGATGACAACCGGAACGATCTGCACATCCGGCCCGGTATTTTCCAGTGCGGAGTGCACCAGGGCGCTCATCAGTGGGCTGTGGGCATAACGTTCGCGTGCCGTTGCGGTAAGCGAATGCTTGCGATTCAGGAAAAAAACCGAATGCGGGGATTTGTGTCCTCCCAGCCGGACGGGGGCCTCGGCAGAGGGAAGTCCGGCCGACCGGGATTCCTGAAAAAGTACCAGCAGGTTTGACAGATGGTGATCCTGCAGGGCATAGCAAACCGGCCTTGACGGATCAAGGCCCAGTTCCTGCGAGCGTTCCGGGAGTACGGTGGTGCGTACCCAGTAGAACAGAACCCGGCGGGCCAGGGGAAGGGCCCAGCCGGGCACGTCAAAAAACCCCGCCATGACTGTTGTCTGCTAGCTTTCGCTCCGCTTAGTCATCCTCGAGACCGACCGTCTTGTGTTGCGATGCCAGATGCTGCTGGGTGGCTGCCGGTACCGGGGCGAAGTGCGAGAACGTAATGCTATAGGAACCCTGCCCTCCGGTCAGCGACTTGAGTCGCCCCTGATAATCATCGAGTTCGGCCAGCGGAACCTTGCCGCCGATCGACATGCTGCCCACACCGCGCGGTTGTGTTCCGGTCACTTGCCCGCGTTTGCTCGACAGGTCGCCGGTGAGGTCGCCGATGGACGCGTCCGGAGCCAGAATCTCGATGTCGACGATCGGTTCAAGGATGATCGGGCTTGCCGCGCGGATGGCTTCGATCGTGGCTTTCCGGCCAGCGGAATAAAAAGCGATGTCCTTGCTATCGACCGCGTGCGACTTGCCGTCATGGACAATGACGCGCAAATCGTGCACCGAAAAACCGGCGACAACACCGTCTTCCAGAGCCTGACGAACGCCTTTTTCAACCGCGGCCATGAATACGCCAGGAATGGTACCGCCCTTGACGATATCGACAAATTCGAAGCCGGCACCGCGCTCCAGAGGTTCAACACGCAGCATCACTTCGCCAAACTGGCCGGCGCCTCCGCTCTGTTTCTTGTGCCGGCAGTGGCCTTCGGCCTTGCCGGTGATTGTTTCACGGTAGTCGATCTGCGGCGGCTTGGTGTCAAGTTCGATCTTGTACTGCTGTGCCATGCGTGCCAGCTTGGCGCGCAGGTGCATTTCGCCGAGCCCGCGGATGACGGTTTCATTGGTCGTCGGGTGGCGCTCGACCTTGAAGCAGGGGTCTTCGATTTCAAGCTTGTGCAATACGTCGAACAGGCGTTGCTCGTCGGCCTTTTTCTTGGTCTCGACGGCCAGTCCCTGCATCGGCTGAGGGAATTCCAGCGGCTTCAGATGGATATGGTCCTCTTCGTGCGAGTCATGCAGAACGCAATCGAACTCGATTTCATCAACCTTGGCGATGGCCCCGATATCGCCCGGAACCAGGGCGTCAACTTCGAGGTATTCCTTGCCCTGCAGGCGGTACAGATGGCCGACCTTGAACGGCCGCTTGATATCACCAACGAGCAGCTGCGATTCCTTTTTGATGGTGCCCTGATGCACGCGGAAAACACCGAGTTTTCCAATAAAGGGGTCGCTGACCACCTTGAAGACGTGGGCCAGTACATGTTTTCTGGCATCGGGCGCGGCCTGGAAGGGTTGGCTATCCGGCGCGCCGGGCTCGCCTTTGAAGAACGGTGGCGGATTGCCTTCGCTCGGATTGGGGGCCAGTTTCGCCAAAGCATCGAGCAACTGGGGGACGCCGGCTCCGGTTTTTGCCGAAACGAAAAGTATCGGAATCAGGTGGCCGGCGCGCAGTGCCTTTTCGAATGGGGCGTGCAGTTCATCCAGGCTGGGGTCGGTACCCTCGTCAAGGTAGCGGGCGAGAAGGTCTTCGTCTTCCTCGACGATCTGGTCGATCAGCGCACGGTGGGCGACGGCAACCGATTCGAAGTCACTTTCTCCGTCGTCGTGGCCGAGCAGTTCAACGACATCCTGGCCATCATGCGTGGGCAGGTCAAGCAGCATGCACTCGCGGCCGAAACGTTCGCGAATTTCACCGACCAGCTTAGGCAAGTCGACGTTGTCCGCATCGATCTTGTTAATGATGATCATCCGGCAAAGATTACGGTTCGCGGCGAACTTCATCATCCGCTCGGTCGATAGTTCGATGCCGGTTTGCGCGTTGATCACAATCAGTGCCGTGTCAACTGCCGCCAGAGCGCCGATGGCCTGCCCGGCGAAATCGGGGTAGCCCGGCGTGTCGATCATATGCACCTGAACGTCCAGCCAGTTGAAACTGGCCATGGCGGAATTGAGCGAGTGCCCGAGTTCTTTCTCCTGCGGGTCAAAATCGCAAACGGTGTTGCCCTTTTCTACCAGTCCCCGGCTGGCAATGGCGCCGGCCGCAGCAAGCAGGGTTTCGGCAAGAGTGGTCTTGCCGGCCGCACCGTGGCCAACGAGCGCGACGGTACGAAGATTGACGGTGGTGTTCTGACCCATGTTTTCTCCCAATTATGTCGAACGCGCTCTGCTTGGGGCGAGAACCAGACTATGCCCCGCGCAGAGCAACTGACTACTCAAGATCCATCCTCAACGTTCTGCATTCTACCCTTTGTTGCCAAATTACAAAGTGGCGTCAGGCACACATCGGGAAGCATTTGATTCTCTGGAAAAATTACGCTGAAAGCATGATTCGGCGACGGTGAGAGTTTTATTGAATCCTTGAAACCCTTGATTAGTGCGGATTTGGGCATAGTTGCTGCGAT